>CAXTPJ010000216.1:0-5889 GCA_964245855.1 uncultured Ferruginibacter sp.
AGATGAATAAAAAAGCCATTGAGTATGCCATCAAATTAGGCCTGGCGCTGAATTGTGAAATAGAACAACAAAATTACTTTGCCCGTAAAAATTATTTTTATCCCGATCTTCCGAAAGGTTACCAGATCAGTCAGCACACTACTCCTATTTGCAAAAATGGTTTAGTGCCAATTACTGTAAATGGCGAGGAAAGAAAGATCTTACTCAACCGCATTCACATGGAAGAAGATGCCGGCAAAAGCCTGCATGATGTAGATGAAAACTTTACCGCCATCGATCTCAACCGTGCCGGCGTTCCTTTGCTGGAAATTGTAAGCGAACCCGATCTGCACAGCAGCGATGAAGCTTTTGCCTACATCACTACGTTAAGAAAACTCGTGCGCTGGCTGGAGGTATGCGATGGCAATATGGAAGAAGGCAGTATGCGTTGCGATGCGAATATTTCTATCCGCCTGAAAGGCGAAACAAAACTTGGCACACGGGTAGAAGTTAAAAACCTCAACAGCATCCGCAATGTAAAAAGGGCCATTGATGTAGAAGTTGACAGGCTGATTAGCATTACCGAAGCCGGTGAAAAAATCATACAGGAAACCCGCAGTTATGATGCGGATAACAACAGTACTTTTTCGTTGCGCAGCAAAGAAGATGCAGATGATTACCGGTATTTTGCCGATCCCGACCTGGCGCCGTTCAACATTACGGATGAATATTTAGCAGCCATTAGAAATGCTTTGCCTGCTTTGCCGGAAGCATTGGAGCAAAAGTATAAAGAGGTATTTCATTTACCGGTGTACGATGCCCATGTTATTTGCAGCGACAAATTATCAGTCGATTATTTTGAAGCGGTGATCAAACATACCAATCATTATAAAGCAGCTTCTAACTGGTTGATGGGGCCAATCAAATCATACTTGAATGATCATGCCATTGAACTGGATCATTTTCCATTGGCGCCGGAAAAAGTGGCAGAGTTAATACAATTGGTAGATAATGGCCAAGTAAATTTCAGCATTGCATCAACCAAAATATTCAATGCGTTATTGCTATCTCCTAAAAAAGAAGCCCTGCAAATTGCAACCGAATTAAACCTGCTGCAGGAAAGCGACAGTGGCTCCGTTGCAGCCTGGGTAGATGAAGTAATTGCAAAGATGCCGGAGAAAGTGAAAGAATACAAAAGCGGTAAAAAAGGATTGATCGGCCTGTTTGCCGGCGAAGTAAAAAAACTAAGTAAAGGGAAAGCTGATATGCAGGTAGTAAATAAATTACTGGCAGAAAAGCTGGAAGCATAAAAACCCATCTTTAAAACTATAAACTTATACCTATGTTATCACAAACAATGAAAGAAGCACTCAACAGGCAGGTGCTGATGGAAGCCCAAAGTTCTCAGGCTTATCTGGCAATGGCCAGTTGGGCAGATATACAACCGGGCTTAAAAGGTGTTACGGAGTTTTTCTTTAAACACAGTGATGAAGAGCGCATGCACATGCTGAAACTGATCCATTATATCAATGAACGTGGCGGCTTTGCAGTAGTACCTGCGCTGGCCCAGCCGGTATTAACTTTTGTTTCTTTAAAAAGCGCATTTGATGAATTGTTCAAACATGAACTGGCAGTGAGCAGCAGCATCAATGAATTGGTTGATATTGCATTGAAAGAAAAAGATTACGCTACCCATAACTTTTTGCAGTGGTATGTAATGGAGCAGATGGAAGAAGAAAGACTGGCACGGGAATGCAATGATAAACTGGAAATGATTGGTGATGATAAGAGCGGATTGTACCTTTTTGACAGGGATATTTTGATGATGGGAAATGAAAAAAGATAATTGAACGATATGAATAAAATTGTTACGGTTGCAATTGCAGCATTGCTGATGATCGGCTGTAAGAACAGCGCTGATAAAAATAAATTTACTTTGACCGGTGAGATAAAAAACCTGCCGGATCAAAAAGTATTTTTACAGGAGATTTTTTTTAGTCAGAAAGACCCGGAAGTGCTGGATACAGCCGATGTAAAGAATGGCAAATTCACTGTATCTGCAACTGCACCGGAACAGGGTTTTTATATTGTAAGGCTGGAAAAAAGCAAGGCATTTTTTGCTTTCATCAATGATAAAAAAGAACTGGCGCTTACTGCAGATAACAATGACCTCAGCATGAAATCACTCACGGTAAATTCGCCGGCGAATGGTTTGCTGAAAAATTTTATCCTAACTACCGATCCAAAAACTTCTCTGCTCCGTACCAAAGAGTCCGAATTAAAAGCCTTATCCGATGCAGGAAAAAAAGACAGCACTTATGATGCATTGGCAAAAGAATATGATGCAGCTAAAGACGATTATGGAACGTTTTTATTGAAATATGCCGATACCAGCAGCAATGCGATCATGTCTGTTTTTGCCCTTGGTTTTGCAAGGCAGGTAGCAGGTGTTGAAAAGGTAGAGAAAAGCATTGCCGGTATTGAAAAACGCTTTCCCAACAATGCCGCAGTAGCTGCAGTAAAAGCACAAATACAGATGGAAGTTGCCAACCAGCAATCAAGTCAAAAAATGCAACCGCCGCCACAACCCGGCGACCAGGCGCCAGAGATCAATATGCCCGATGCAGAAGGCAAGCCCTTTGCACTCAGCAGCCTGAAAGGCAAATATGTGCTGGTAGATTTTTGGGCAAGCTGGTGCGGCCCCTGCCGTGCAGAAAACCCTAATGTGGTGGCCGCTTACAACAAGTTTAAAAATAAAAACTTTACTATTCTTGGCGTATCGCTCGACCGGGACAAAGCTGCCTGGCTGCAGGCCGTTCAGGCAGATAACCTTGGCTGGAAACACATCAGCGATTTAAAAGAATGGCGCAGTCCTGTTGTTAGCCAGTATGGAATAGAAGGCATACCCTACAATGTATTGATCGATCCGCAGGGCAAAATCATTGCATTGAGTTTGCGTGGTGCTGATTTGGAGAATAAGTTGGCGGAGGTGTTGAAGTAAGGAGAAATTTAAAAACATGTTATTACATCCTTTTAAATTTCACTATCCGGTAATTATATTTGAAGATACTTAAAATTACCCATGACACAGATGGCAATAAAACAGCAGATTGAAGCTATTATTAAAGTCACAAAAGAAGCAGTTGAAACCAGGGAAACTGCCAGGCAATTTTTGGTTGATGCCGGCATATTGCCTGCTACAAAAAAAATATCTTCTAAGTCCCAAAAGAAATAGTCTTTGGCATACCATCAACCTTTTCAAATAACCGGGTTTCATAGTTGTGATAAAGAAGTTGGATTAAATGTATTGAATGGAAACTATGGATTAAATCCAAGTAGAAATCCATGGGATTGGCTTTGGAGAGGGTGCATATTTCTGGGAACAAAATCCAGGAAGAGCTTTAGAATATGCAGAAGAATGCGCTAAGGGTAAGCAGAAATTTAGTGGTGAAATAAAAACCCCTTTCGTAATAGGAGCTATTATTGAATTAGGAAACTGTCTCAATTTACTGGAACCTAAATCTATTTCAATTATCAAATGCCTACACTGGTATGAAGCGCCTTTTCGAGCAAAGTGGTGAAAAAATGCCTGTCAACAAAGAAGCAAATAGAGCATTGGACTGTGCAGTTATGCAATACGTACATCAATCAAATAAGCAAAGTGGAATCCAACCCTATGATACCATCCGCAGTTCTTTTAAAGAAGGAGGCGATGTTTATCCAACATCCAATTTTACAGAGCGCCTGCATATTGAAATATGTGTCATTACCCTGAAATGATCAAAGGCTATTTTTTACCACGGCCTGTAGAAGAATTTAATGCTAACCTGAAATAGATAAAGCGCCTGTTTAAAACTTTTATGCCTTACCCTTCTTCTTTCCCACCAATAACAACAGCGTTGGCAATAAAATCAAATTCGTCAACGTAGCAACCAGCAAAGTAATAGACGTTAACCAACCTAATGCAATAGTACCACCGAAACTGCTGAAGCAGAAAATAATAAAGCCTGCTATCAATACCATGGAAGTGTACACAATACTTAAACCGGTATGTTTGATGGTGGACGCTACTGTAGCTGCTACATCAAAGTTATTCGCCGGCAACTCCTGTTTATAGTTTACCAAAAAGCGAATGGTAATATCGATTGCAATACCCAACGCCACGCTGAACACCAGCACAGTTGAAGGTTTCAGCGGCACCCCCATCCAACCCATGATACCTGCGGTGATGACCAATGGAATTAAATTCGGGACCAGAGAACAAAGTAAGATCCTGGCAGATTTGAACAAATACAGCATACAACCTGAGATGAGCAGGAATGCCCAGAAGATACTTTCTTTCAATCCATTGATGATAAATTTACTGCCTTCTAAAAAAGTGATACTCGTTCCTGTTAGCTTTACTTCGTATTGTGATGAATCGAATAGTTGGTTTACTCTTTGCTGGATACCATTCAGTACAATGGGTAATTGTTCTGTCCCCACATCAGCCATATTCACACTCATTCTTGTTGCCTGGTTGGCAGTATCTACAAAAGAAGACAGCATTTTGGTAAACGTATTTTTTCCTGCACTGTCATTCTTATTTGTCTTTAAATAATCGGCCATAAAAGCACTTTCATATAAAGACGGCAATTGATAACTGGCCGTATCGCCTTCAAAAAAAGCCTGCTTGGCAAACTTTAATCCTTCGGCAATACTCAGCGGCCGGTTCATATTATTTTGTGCTGCAATGTACATGGCCAGGGAATCCATCTTACCAAATACAGCCAGCCCCCTTGCGCCGCTTAAGCCTTTACGTTTCTTTGTATCCACTACAATTTCCAGCGGCATCACCCCTTTAAAGTTCCGCTCAAAAAATTTAAGGTCGGTGTAAATTTTATCTTTCTTCGGTAAATCATCTACAATAAAAGCCACCGTTTTTAATTTAAAAATACCCATGATGGCGCCGATCAGTAACACACCGGTTACGCTGTACACAACAGCTTTATGGTGCATCACCCATGTTTCTATGCGAAGTAAGAAAGACGTTACGAGTTTATTATTGAGGTATTTTGTTTGTGCGGCTTTTGGCGTTGGCAAGTAACTCAATGCTGCAGGCAGCAGAATAAAAGAGATCACAAATATGAGCATAATGCTGATACCGGCCACTACGCCAAACTCTTTCAACACAGCACTTTTAGTAAAGGCAAATACACCAAAACCAATGGCAGCAGTGATGTTACAAAACAACGTTACAATACCCATCTTGCTCACCATCTCAACCAGCGACTGAATTTTATTATTGCTTGCCAGGTAAGCCGTATGGTATTTATTGATGAAGTAGATACAGTTGGGTACGCCGATCACCACCACCAACGGTGGAATGATACCGGTTAAAATAGTAATGTTGAAACCACATAAGTACAATGTTCCTACACTCCATACAACACCCATTAATACTACCAGTAATGATAAAACAGTAGTACTGAAAGAGCGGAAGAACAACAACAAAATCAAAGTACTTAACACCAAAGAACCAATTAAAAAGAAACGCATTTCTTTTTGGATACGGTCGCTGGTAATGGTGCGTATCAAAGGAAGTCCGCTCAGTTTTGTTGCTGTTTTAGTTTCGGCTTCAAAGGTTTTTACACAGGCCACTATATCTGCAACAATCTTAGTGCGCTTGGGTGAGTTAAGCGAATCTTTGTTGATGCCCACTGCCATCAGGTAACTCATACTATCCTTGTTGTACAACAGCGACCTGTAAAAAGGCAGGTTGTAAAAAGTATTTTTAGCACTGTCTAAATCTGCCTGGGTGCTGATGTTATCGCCGAAGATTTTTACCGGGATTAACTTCTCTGTTTCCTCATTTTTCTTTAGGGTGATTGCTGCCGGAACACTCAGTATATTGGTAACATTGTTTACTTT
>CAXTPJ010000217.1:0-5883 GCA_964245855.1 uncultured Ferruginibacter sp.
GTATTGTTTTTATTTGTGGTGATGCTGATGAACCTGAATGCTGAAAGCGAACCTCCGCAAAAAAGCAAATACTTATTATATGCCGGTGTTATTGCAGGCTGCAGTTTACTATTGATTATTGTTGCGGCTTTAAGGAAAGCAGAGATGGGCAAACAACTGCTGCAGATGAAAGAGGGCAATGTTGGTTTGATACACAACCTCGGCCGAACACTATTCACAGACTATGTTTTTACTTTTGAAATAAGCAGTGTATTGTTTTTAAGTGCAATGATTGGTGCGGTAGTAATATCAAAAAGGGAATTGCCTAAAACCGATGGCTTGTCATAAATAAAACTAACAGTAAATATGCCTATACAGTATTATATTTTTTTAGCGGTTGCATTGTTCAGCATTGGTGTTGTTGGGGTACTGACCCGCCGCAATGCGATCATCATCTTTATGTGTGTGGAATTGATGCTGAATGCAGCCAACTTATTGCTGGTAGCGTTTTCAAAAATGCACAACCTGGCATTGGGCTTAAATTTTCCAAAACTGGCAAGTGAAGCGCAGGTATTTGTTTTCTTTATTATGGTAGTGGCAGCGGCAGAGGTAAGTGTAGGGCTGGCCATTATTGTAATGATATATCGTAATACACATTCGGTAGATGTGAATTTCCTGAACCGTTTGAAAAATTAAAGCCCCATCCCCTCAAGGGATGCAAGGCAAGTTTATTATAAACAGAAAAGTTTTTAGTTAATTAAATACTACATTCAATTGTAGATTAAAAATCCCCCTTTAGGGGATAGGGGCAATATGAACAACGCTTTACAAATAGTTTGGTTGATTCCTTTTTTGCCATTGATTGGTTTTTTGATCAATGGGTTGGGAAGAAAAAGTTTATCTAAATCTTTAGCCGGCATCATTGGTAGTGGTGTTATCTTAGGTTCTTTCATCATCAGCATCTGGGTTTTTCTGCAGGTGAAAGGAGGTAATACTCATGTTGCTCATTACTATGATCTCATCAATACCGGCTCTTTAAAAATCGGCTTCGATTTCCAGATCGATCAGCTTTCTTCTTTATTCCTTTTAATCATTACCGGTGTTGGTTTTTTAATCCATGTGTATTCTACTTCCTACATGCATGAAGAGGAATCAAAAGATTTTGCCAAGTACTTTGCTTATTTGAATCTCTTTGTTTTCTCAATGTTGTTGCTGGTGATGGGCGGAAACTATATCATCATGTTCATCGGCTGGGAAGGTGTTGGATTGTGCTCTTACTTACTTATTGGTTACTGGTTTAAAAACAATGATTACACCAACGCTGCCAAGAAAGCATTTGTGATGAACCGTATTGGTGACCTCGGTTTTTTACTGGCAGTTTTTTGGTTGCTCACTAAATTAGGTACGGCTGATTATCAGAGTGTTTTTGAAAATGTATCTAAGCTTTCAGCTTTCGACATCACCGGTATTACCATGTTATTGTTTGTCGGTGCCATGGGTAAAAGTGCTCAGATCCCTTTGTACACCTGGTTGCCCGATGCAATGGCCGGCCCAACACCTGTTAGTGCGTTGATACATGCTGCTACGATGGTTACCGCCGGTATTTACATGATAGCAAGAAGCAACATCTTATTTACGATGGCGCCAACCACGCAGGGTTTTGTTGCCATCATTGGTTTGGCTACTGCAGTGCTTGCTGCAACGATTGCATTGAAACAAAATGATATTAAAAAAGTATTGGCTTATTCTACCGTTAGCCAGTTGGGTTATATGTTTTTAGGACTGGGTGTTGGTGCTTACACCGGCGCTGTGTTCCATGTAATGACACATGCTTTCTTTAAAGCATTGTTGTTCCTTGGTGCAGGTAGCGTTATACATGCAATGGGGGGCGAGCAGGATATGCGTAATATGGGTGGATTAAAAAAGTACATGAGCATTACACACATTACTTTTTTACTGGGATGTTTGGCTATTGCAGGTATGCCGCCTTTCTCCGGCTTTTTTAGTAAAGATGAGATATTGGCTGCTGCTTTTGCCCATGGCGAAACAGGCGGAAAGATATTGTGGGCAGTAGGCGTATTGACAGCTTTTATGACGGCTTTTTACATGTTCCGTTTATATGCGATGACCTTCCTTGGAAAATTCCGTGGCACACATGAACAGGAACATCACCTGCATGAAAGCCCTGCGGCTATTACTTTTCCTTTGATTGTTTTAGCGATTTTAGCGGTAGCTGGTGGATGGATTGGCATACCAGAAGTATTTATGCATGGCGGTCACCGTTTGGAAGCTTTCTTAGAACCAATTTTTGAAGGAACCAATGCCATAGTTGAAAAACACGAACTCTCTCACGCAACCGAATATATGCTGATGGGTATTTCTGTGGGTGGCGCATTGATCGCTTTATTATATGCCTGGAATAAATTCAGCAAGTATGAAAATACTGCAAAGGAAGAAACAGGTTTTGGAAAAGTGTTGGCCAATAAATGGTATGTTGATGAATTGTATGACGCTGTCATTGTAAAACCACTTCAATCAATTGCAGCTTTTTTTAATAACGTAATGGAGAAGAAAGGAATTGATGGATTGGTAAACGGTGTAGGAAAAGCAGTTAATTATGGCAGCAGGCAAATAAGGTTATTACAAAGTGGACAGGTTGGCAACTATGTATTACTGATGGTGCTGGGTATTTTAGTATTATTTATTATTCAATTGTTTTTACAAAAATAAAGTTTGATGTTCGGTAATTATATCACAATTCCTCATTTATTAATTTTCATTCCACTGGTAGCAGGGTTGCTTACTTTTTTTATAAAAAAAGAAGGTACTGCCAAAGCATGGAGTTTATTATCTGCCATCATTACTTTAGGAATTTCCATACTCAGTCTTGTTTATAGCAACAATAAAGATTTAAGCGGATTGTCATTTAACTACGAATGGCTGAAACAGTTAGGCGCCAGTTTTTCCGTTTCTTTTGATGGCATGGGCAGGATGCTGACTTTATTAACCGCTATTTCTTTTCCTGTTATTTTTGTTGCTACGTATAACAATTCGTACAAAAATTCCAATAGTTTTTATGGATTGATGTTGCTGGCACAGGCTGGTTTAATGGGAGTGTTTTTGGCAACGGATGCTTTACTATTTTATTTCTTTTGGGAACTGGCATTGATCCCTGTTTATTTTTTGTGCAGCAAATGGGGCGGCGAAAAAAGGATACAGGCTACCTTCAAATTTTTCATATACACTTTTGCCGGTTCTTTGTTAATGCTGGTAGGTATTATCTACACATACCTTCAAACAAAAGGTACCAATGTATCCGACCATAGTTTTGCAATGGGTGCATTCCACAGTGTGCTATTAAGTCCTGCTCAACAGGATGGTTTGTTCTGGTTATTCTTTGTGGCATTTGCCATCAAGATGCCCATTTTTCCTTTCCATACCTGGCAGCCGGATACTTACGAACAATCACCTACTGCTGTTACCATGGTACTGAGCGGCGTAATGGTTAAGATGGGTTTGTTTGGATTGATCCGCTGGTTACTGCCTATGTTCCCGCATGCAGTTACACGGTTCGATAACATTGTTATAGGCTTATCGGTAGTTGGAATTATTTATGCAAGTCTGATCGCTATCAAACAGGATGACCTGAAAAGGTTGGCGGCTTATTCTTCGATAGCACATATCGGGTTAATGTGTGCAGCCATATTCAGTACCAAACAAATGGCATTGGAAGGTGTGATGATACAAATGTTTAACCATGGTATCAATATCATTGGTTTGTGGATTGTAATAGAATTAACTGAAAGACAATTGGGGGTTAGAAAAATATCACAGTTAGGTGGTATAGCACACAAGGCTCCTGCATTAACCATTATGCTGGTGGTAATTGTTTTTGCCAATATCGCTTTACCGCTTACCAATGCTTTTATTGGAGAGTTTATGATGTTTGGCGGCCTATTCCAGTTCAATGTATGGTACACTGCTGTTGCAGGATTAAGCATCATCTTCGCTGCAGTGTATTCGTTAACGATGATACAAAAGGTTTTTTATGGAGAAGCCAATACACTGACGGCTTCAGTAAAAGAGATTGCGCTGAATGAAAAATTGGTGTTGAGTGTAATATTGGTAGCCATCTTTTTAGTGGGTGTGTATCCTCAACCATTTTTCGAATTGACAAAAGATACAGTAGCGGCTATATTAACAAGATTCAAATAATCATAATTAAATTTCTCCTTTAGGAGATAGGGGTAGTATGAATGCAATTATTTTAACAGCGGTTTGGGGTGTGGTAATGATGTTTTGTGGAGCTTTCTTTAAAAAGAAATCTCTGCCGTTATACCTGGCTGTAACAGGCCTTGTATTGATACTCATTGCCAATTGTCATGAACTGGTTACCCAGCAGCCACTGTTTGATGTGGATGTAAAAGAAATGCTGCATTTTGATTATTTCAACCTGGCTTTTATAACAATCGCATTAAGCTGTACCCTGTTATTCTTTTTACTGAATGGCAAAGACATTGAAAAAGTAGGCGAAAGTGTTGCAGAATATTTTGCGCTTATTTTCTTTGTATTGTGTGGTGTAAGCATGGCTGCTACTTTCAATACGTTACTTACCTTGTTCCTCGGTATCGAAATTTTATCTATTCCATTATACATACTAACAGGCAGCGATAAACGCAATTTAAAAAGTAATGAGGCTGCACTGAAGTATTTTTTAATGGGCGCTTTTTCTACCGGTATTATGCTCATGGGTATTGCATTTATTTATGGTGGTAATACTGCCGGTTCTTTCTTTATTGATAACATCAACTTGGGCGAAGGGAAAATGCCTGTACTGATTGCTGTAGGATTGGTATTTATGCTTATCTCTATGTCTTTTAAAGTATCTGCAGCACCCTTTCATTTCTGGACACCTGATGTGTATGATGGGGCGCCAACTGTATTCACTTCCTTTATGGCAACCATAGTAAAGGCAGCAGGCTTTTTTGCTTTTATCAGGTTGTTCGAAAATGCTTTTGGAAAAGTACAGGATCAATGGCAGGCATTGATAGCAGTGATCACCGCCGCAACTTTATTGATCGGAAACCTCACTGCAGTTTTTCAGCAAAGCGTAAAGCGTATGCTGGCCTATTCCAGTATTGCCCAGGCAGGTTTTATGTTACTGGCAATTTTTGCTTTGAATGAAACCGCTAAAGAAGGCTTGCTTTTATACGCAGCATCTTACAGTCTTGCTACCATTGGAATCTTCGCGATCCTCGTTAAAATGAAGGATTATACCATTGGAGGCTTTAACGGACTGGCGAAACAGCAACCGTTGCTGGCAATCACCGGTGCAGTATTTCTTTTGTCACTTACCGGGGTTCCTTTAACCGCTGGTTTCCAGGGTAAATTCTATATGCTGGTAGCCGCATTAAAAAATGGCCATCAGCACTGGTTAGTGATTTTTGCTGTATTGTGTGCAGCCATCAGCGCCTACTATTATTTTAAAGTTATCATTGCTATGTTTTTTAAAGAAAGTACCGAGATATCTGTTGATGAAGCTGATATTTCACCGGCTTTTAAAGTACTGCTCGTAATTACTGCAGCACTTGTAATTGCAGTTGGTATCTTCCCAACTCTTATTACCAATCTTGCGCATGAATAAATGCGGATAAGGTTGATTTTTTCTGGAACATTCCTCACTGTTACTCATTATTCCTGCCACTGGTAATTAATTTACCCGTAAAATAATTTTAACCTGTTAACTTTAATCCGAATTAATAACGGATGAAAACACGGGAGTCTATTTTATTATCCTACAATTCGATTAAAAGTAACCGGTTGCTTACAGCCATTACCGTTATCATCATTGCATTTGGTATCTTGGCGCTGATAGGCATTATTACTGCTGTGGAAGCGGTTAAC
>CAXTPJ010000218.1:0-5869 GCA_964245855.1 uncultured Ferruginibacter sp.
TTGAAAACCCTGACGGTGGTTGAGGACAATGCCTGCTTTTTTTAATGCCACGAATACACGAATTAACACGAATAAAAATATGGATACACGCTGCGAGGACTTCCGAATTTTTTTAAAACTTCGGAAGTCTAATTAAAAAGTGAAATTTATTTGATGGCATTAAAAACTAAAGTTGAACGGAGCGTCACCAATGCAGTTGAGATGAAAAACAACTGTTGGTATAATAATTATTTGCTTCTTTTATTCATGAGCAGGATAAGCATTGCCCCGGTGGCAGGTATTGCAGGTAACCACATTCAATAAATGATCTGGCCTTATGGTTTTGTTGTCAGGGAAATATCTTTTGTTGATATCGATGGTGAGGCGGATCATTTCTCTCGCACTTTCTTTCATGCCATTGTCGAGTGAAAAATCAAGTTCGTCGGATGAAGTCGGCATACCGGTAAAAGGGTCATTGGCTTTTACATGACAAAACTTGCAGTTTACTTTCAATGCTTTGTTGTACACATGCATGAGGCTGTCGAGCTGGCGTTCGCTGATGTCTTGGGGCAAAACCTTCAGGTTTTTAAATGTTGGTTGAGGTGCATTGGTGGCAGCAGTGCCGGCTATAACAAAAGCTGTTAATATTAAAATTGCAATTGTCTTTTTACTGTTGAACATGCAAGAAAAGATTTTAATTGAACCATAGTTTATTCCTGCAATATAAGCCCGTTCGCAAAAGTTAAAGTGTAAAAGATAGTAAAAAGATAGCCGGCAAATGTAAATTTTGTTTAAACAGCCTGGTAAAAGTTTGCACTGTGTGTAAAACCAAATAATGCAGCGGTTATTTTTTAGTTTGATGAAAACCAATTAGGGCTTATTTTTATTTGATGTATACCAACCAGCTTGCCAGCAAGCCAC
The DNA here is from genome assembly GCA_964245855.1 of uncultured Ferruginibacter sp. GTDB lineage: Bacteria > Bacteroidota > Bacteroidia > Chitinophagales > Chitinophagaceae > Ferruginibacter. The sequence goes on from CAXTPJ010000218.1 coordinate 901, forward strand.
ATTACGCAATACTTGATGGATTAAGGGGCGTTGCCGCCATCATCGTGGTCATCTTCCATATTTTTGAGGCACACTCCCCGGGGCGGTTTTACCAGGTGGTAAACCATGGATACCTGGCAGTAGATTTTTTCTTTTTATTGTCTGGCTTTGTAGTGGCGTATGCCTACGATGACCGCTGGAACAAAATGACAGTGGGAGGGTTTTTTAAGCGCCGCCTGATAAGGTTGCAACCAATGGTGCTGGCCGGATCTGTAATTGGCGCCATCTTTTTTTATTTGCAACCGCCTACCGTATTGTGGCCTGCCATTGCCAGTGTACAGCTTTGGAAAATTATACTGATGATGCTGATCGGTATGACGATGATACCCGTACCAACAGGGATGGATATACGGGGATGGTTAGAAATGTACCCGCTGAATGGCCCGGCGTGGAGCCTTTTTTATGAGTACGTTGCCAATGTATTGTATGCGCTTTTTGTAAGAAGATTTTCTAATACTGCTTTGTGGGTTTTAGTTGTTTTATCTGCCGCAGCATTGGTACACTATACTGTTGCCGGGCCAACCGGCGATGTAATAGGTGGCTGGTCGCTGGAGCCAATGCAGATAAGGATTGGCCTGACAAGAGTAATGTTCCCTTTTTTTGGCGGGTTATTATTGAGCAGGGTAGCAAAATTGATCCGGATGCAATATACTTTTTTCTGGTGCAGTGTGTTACTGGTGATCGTTTTATCTGTACCAAGATTTGGTGGAGGGCAAAACCTCTGGATGAATGGCCTCTATGAATCGCTGATCATTATTTTCATCTTTCCCTTGATCGTTTTGCTTGGCGCCGGTGGCGAAATAAAAGGAACGCTGGCAAATAAAGTATGCAAATTTTTAGGGGATATTTCTTACCCGATATACATAACGCATTACGCACTCATTTATATATACACAGCCTGGGCGATTGACCATAAACCTTCGTGGCAACAGGCATTGCCGATAGCTGCAATGGTTTTTGCAGGCGCTATTTTAATTGCATACGGCTGTTTAAAATCGTATGACGAGCCGGTAAGAAAATGGTTGAAAAAGAAAGTATTGTTGAAAGAAGCTTGATGAGTTTTACCACTAAACTTTCTAAACTTCTAAACAAATTGCTGTTGTTATTTAAAAGCCTTGCATAACACTAAACGATTTTCAATCATGACGTAATCCGCCCAATAGTTGTCGTAAAAGCCACTCGTTGCTGATAAAATAATTTGTCATTTTTGTATCGTCAATTAAGACAATAATTTTTAAGCAATCAAAACTTTTACAATGAAAAAGACAGCTATCATTTACTGGATCGCAACATCGTTCATCTTTATTATGGATGGCGTTATCCCTGCTTTTACTTCCAACACAGACCTGGCCAAACAAGGTATCAGTCATTTGGGTTACCCCGATTATTTTCGTGTACTCCTTACCGTTTTTAAAGTAAGCGGCGCCATCATTTTGATATTGCCATTTTTTAAAGGGCGAATAAAAGAATGGGCTTATGCAGGCTTTACGTTTAATTTTATCAGCGCTGCAGTTTCGCATACAGTGGTGGATGGCTTTGGAGGACAAACGATTTTCCCGTTGGTGGCTTTGATTATTTTAGCGGTTTCTTATGTATGTTATCACAAGTTACCTGCGAGCAAAGCGGTAAATATTTAGGCGAAAAGGCATAACATACTGGATGCTTATTCCTTTTGTAAAAACTGTAATCCGATGGTTTTGTATCGTGGTTTTCCGTAGTGCAATCGTAAACTTCCTATAGTTTCAAATCTACTGTAACTCAATGGAATTGATGATATGTTGGTTTGGTGCAGCCGCTTATCTTTGTGTTGTTAAAGTGAATGACCAATATCCAATTGAAGATTAACCGTCCATATCTAAAGAAAAACCATCCAATCCAATATTACTGAAAAGACCAGGCAAAAAATTGCCACAATTAAACCAAGTTGATTATGAAGAACCTTCAGCAATGAAGGTTTTTTCATTTTATGCATCCACTCATTTGCAGACTTTTTTCTATTTTTTCTGTCATTGTATTTTTCTTGGAATAAATATTTGTTTACTGCTTTACAGTAAACAGATGTTTTCAAGTTTATTTAAATTTTCCTGTTGTAAAATGTATCTTCAAAAAGGCTTTGGTAAAAAAATGATGCGGAAAACCACATTGGGGGCGTAAACTTCCTATAGTTGCAAATCTACTGAAAACCAATGTCAGCAACGATATGCTGGCTTTCAGCCAGTGCTTATCTTTGTGTTGTTACAATGAATGAATAGCCCGCTTTAAAATTCAATATCCAAACATATCCATCCAATCCAGTCCAATATCGCTGAAAAGCCCGGCACATAATTGCCACAAAAACCAAGTTGATCATGAAAAGCCTTCAGCAATGAAGGTTTTTTGTTTGTGTAAATATCATTGACTGATCTGTTGATATACATCTTCCCAAAGCGTTGTTGTGTTTGTTGTAAAAACAATACCGGGTGAAGCAGTTACCATGAGCCAGCTACCATCTGCTATTTCTGCTTCCAGTTCTCCATTGTTCCAGCCGCAGTAACCAAGAAATAATTTAATGTGATCGGCTGTCAGGCTGCCTTCATTCATTTTTAATACAGCAGTTTTAAAATTACCGCCCATAAAAATTTCACCTGTTACTTTTTCACCACTTGAAATGATGTCTGGCCTGCGGTGTAAAAAATACAGCGCTTCTTTTTCAACAGGGCCGCCTTCGTATAATTCAAACGGGAGAGAAGCGTTGAATTCTACCAGTTCATTGAACCGGCGGGAAAATACTTTATTGAGTACAAAACCAAGGGCACCATTTGAATTGTGTTCTGCAATACAGATCACTACTTTTTGAAAGTTCGGATCTTCGAGTGAGGGTGCGCTGATGAGTAAGGTGCCGGCCGAAAGGTTCATTGTTTTTAATTAAAAGTTGAAGTAGCAAACCTGCTGAAACAATTCCAAAACTAAGCATTAATGAAAAAAGCGATCAAAAACTATGCGGAAAACCACATGCCAGCCGTACATTTCCTATAGTTTCAAATCTACTGAAACTCAATGGGAGTAACGATAGTTTGGGTTGTTGCCGGCATGTATCTTTGTATTGTTAAAGTGAAAGGCCAATATCCAGATTAAAAACCAATTACTGAAACCAATATCCAATCAGGAAAACCTATCCAATCCAATATCGCTGAAAAGCACGGCACATAATTGCCACAAAAACCAAGTTGATTATGAAAGACCTTCAGCAATGAAGGTTTTTTCATTTTGCAGCAAGTTGACAAATGACTACACTAAAGCGCCTGTTAATGGTACCAACTACCAATGATACGCCTGATTGAAACGGTTACCCCGGTGAGGCTTCCGGAGCCGGGTTTTGTGCCGGAGTAAAAGTGTAAAGCAGGATCGTTGCCTGTTAGTAAACTGCACGTTGATCGTTCATGTAATTTTACTCTTGTTAATTGCCATGATTGTATAATTTTATGGCAAAACAATTACCATGAAGAAGAATAATGTATTGTATATTTTATCGAATGCAAGGGTGGCGGCGTTGAGTAAAAAAGATGGCGCCATTATTTGGGAAGTAAAATTGAAAGAACTGGGCATCACCAATATGACCCGTGGTATAGGGCAGATTGTGGAAGAAGAGGGGAAGATTTTTGTTGGCTGCAATGGCGTAATGGCCTGCCTGGATGGGAAGGATGGTGCATTGATCTGGAAAAATGAATTGAAGGGATGGGGCTATAATTTTATCAGTATGGCCAATGTGAACAGTGATGCAGCCAGCGCTTCTATTGCCGCATCTGCAGCAGCCAGTGCCGCAGCTACAACTGCCGTGATAGCCGCATCGTAATTTATTGGTAGTCGGTAATAATGCCTGCTTTACGTTTATCTGCTGTGAAGATGGTGCCATTGTTATTGACGTAAAGGCTGTCAGTTTTACCCCGGATAATAAAGGGGTATTCGTTGCTGCTAGTACTGACCATTTTGCCCAGCAGGAACACCCGGTTATCTTTTATAGCTACTACATCACCCTGTATGGTTAAATAGTATTGGCCGGTTTGATCAGCATCGAAACGGATGTTGCCGATGATGTCTTTTTTATTGAAGATAGTTTTGTTTGTAACAACCGTTGCAGGTGAAATGGTATTTTTTACAGGCTGTGCTTTTACAGCAGGCGCAGCCTGTGTTGTAGTTGGTTGTTCATTTTCTTCAATGTCTGATGCCAGTTGATCGCTGGCTTTGTTCCATCCTTTTTCAACTGCCACCAGCCGGTCGGTGCGGCCGGGATGTGTAATTGTCCCTTTAATGTCTGCTGCCAGGTTCATGGCCATTTGTGCTTCTTCGAGCGTGGCGCCAAGGCGTTGCATGATGTAGCCGGAAAATTCATCTGCTTCCAGTTCTTTATCTGGCTGGCTGCCCGTTGCCGAAAGCGTGTGGCCGTTGAGGTGATGGCCAATTTCATGTGCCAGCACGCTTACCGATGCCCAATCATTTCCGGTAACCTGGTTAAGCTGCTGTATAAAGGCTGGGTTAAATAACAAATAACGTTTGCCATTGTAAATAACGGCGGCCGCGTTGGGAATTTTTGCTGCCTGTACATCAAAGCCAGCGGTAAGGCCGGTTACATTCATGATGTCTGTAACAATGTCTTTTGTTTCTGCAACAATGGTGGTACTTGCTGTAACCGGTACGCTGATGTTTGAAAATTGTTGAGTGCAAATGCTTTGCTGCTGGGCGTTTGCAGAAGAAAAGAGCAATGATGCAACAGCCCCAAAAATGAATAGCTTCATGAAATTGAATTAGAAAATAAATTTCTGCATCCAAATTCGTTTTGAAAAGTTAAAAGATAATTTGCTCACTCTTTTAACAGGCTTTTTTAGGATACGATTGAATAACTATAAGCTAGCGATCAGTTTCACCAATGTTGCTTCCTTCGCTATTAATTTTT
>CAXTPJ010000219.1:0-5863 GCA_964245855.1 uncultured Ferruginibacter sp.
AATGCTGCCATGAAATACTGAAGATGAACGGAGCGTCGCCAATGTCGCCTTATTGAAAACCAACTGCCCGTAACAAAATCATTTCAGTAAATACCAAATCAATTTCTTCTTGCTACAACAATGGGTGTTTTAAACTGTTTCTTTTTTCCTTTCAGGTTAAATACTTCTGTAAAAACAACATATACACCGGTGGCCAATTGCTGGCTTTTTTCGCCGAGGCCATCCCAACGAAAGCTGCCACTGGTGCCGCACAAAGCATTGCGTTGCAGGTAACGTACCCGCCGGCCATTGGCATCAAAAATAGTGATGCTGGCAACATAGCCGGCTTCGGGAAAACGATAATCCACCGTTGCAAAATCATCCTGCCCGTCATTATCAGGCGAAACAATTTCCGGCGTAATTTTTACTTCGCCCTGCACGCCATTGTTAATATGGAACTGCGAGTTTTTATAAGTGGGTGTGCCATAGTTTACGCTGGTGGCTGCCGAATGCCAGTTTTCCGGCGATTGGGTTGGGGCATTGTAATCAATTCTTTCCAGGGCAACGCCTTCCCGGTTATCCAGTAGTTTAAAGTGCCAGTCATCGAGGTATTTTAATTCATCGGTAATGTTACCCTGTGCATTTAAAATGATCACATCGCCGGCATCGTCATTAAAAGATGGCATGGAACCCACTGTGATAAAAGCATCCGGGTTGAGTGTAATGTAGGCTCTTTTAACCCATCCACTGTTGGCGGTGATCACCATAAACTCCTGTGGAAATAACAAATAAGGTTCCGTACTCAACTGCGCAATGCTGCTGATAGCACCGGCTGTATTGCGGTTGGCAATATATGTTTGTCTAAGATCAATGATCCTGTTGCTGCGGTTGTAAATTTCAACATAGTCGTTACCGGTAGTCGGCGGGTTAAATAAAATTTCGTTGATCACTATATTTAAACAATCAGCCACTTCACTCAATCCAACCTTCGCAGTATTTTTTGTGTCGATCACATTGCCCATGCAATCGGTAATGGCAGCAGCCGTAACGGTGTACACTTTGTTTCTTGCCAAAGTAGTGGCCAGCAATAAAGTAACCCGGTCAAAGCCCGGTGCAACGGCAATGGCGGCAGCGGGAACACCAATGTCATCGCTGATACTGTAGCTGCCCACAGTAGCTGCTTTCATGCTGTCCAATGGTTCATCAAACACCAGCGTAACAGTTACACTATCCGTAGCATAAGCCCTTAATAATTTTGGCGCTGTTTGGTCTGCGTTCAAGGCATCTACCGAATTAATTTTACCAGGCGTTCCACCTTTTAAATCAACACTTGCTTTCCAGTTGCTGAAACCGGAGCAGGGGTTTTTGGTATCTACCATTTCCAGTGTCCAGCCACCCTCTTTCTTCAATTCATTCTGAAACCAGTTAACGTTGTAATTAACTGAATGTATCAAACGGCCGGATGCATCCCTCAAATACAATTGCTCGCCAATATTATCCAATGATGGAAAAATGGTAACTGAAATAGTAGTGCCCAATGCTGCTAATGCAGGCACTGAACTGGCTGTGCAAATGACTACTGCACTATCCGGCTGCAAGACAAAATCTGGCATGGCACCGCTTATGCCGGATGCATCACCAATTTTCCAGTTCTGTAAATTAATGGCGAAGGCGGTGGTATTTCTTAACTCGATCCATTCTGCATTGGGCAGGCCAACCTGCGGCGTTGGATCGCTCATGATCTCATCAATCACCACATCGTATTGCCCCGGCGTATAAAAACTAAAGTTGGCGGTGCCATTAGTAATCGGGCTGCCCAATAAATCTTTAACGTCATTTACTGTTAACTGGTAAATGGTACCGTTGGCAAAAGTGGCAGCAAAACCAAGGTGGACCAATGCCCGGTTGGTTGGGTCTAACACCGCTGTGGCAGGCGATCCTAACGAATTGTTGGCAACATAGTTTGTCACCAGTTGGGCGCTGGTATTTTCCAGCGGTTCGTTGAATAATACATCAACCCTTGTATTTGAAATAGCAAAGGCCGATTGAATAACCGGTGGCGTTGCCGTAAAGGAAAAATTGGTGGTGCCATTGCTCATGGCATTACCGGCAAGGTCGCCTACACCATTCACCGTTAATAAATAATTAGTGGTGCTGGTAAAATTGTTGGCAAAAGTTAAGTGTATTAATGCCCGGTTGGTTACATCTAAAACCGCTGTGGCAGGCGATCCCAGGCTGTTGTCTGCTACATAGTTTGTAACCAACTGGCTGCTGCTGTTATCAAGCGCTTCGGTAAAAAGTATATCCACGGCATTGGCAGCAATTACAGTGGCCGACACAATGGACGTCGGCGTTGCATCCGGCGCAAAAGGCTGAATTGAAATATCATCAAAAAAATGGCGCTGCGCAAAACTGGCTACAGTGCTTTGTTTTACCAATACACCAAAAAAGGCAGAGGTACTAAGGCTGTTGTCTGTAACACTGCCTTCGTTAAAAAAAGTAGTGCCGGCGCCGGTAAGGTCACGGTATAAAATCCATTGGTCTGCAGCGCTCCTCGTAACTCTTACCTTAATGCTGTTATTGCTGGTGTTGGTCGTTCCATCTACGCCATCAATAATTTTGGTGCTGGTGGCGCCCACTTTTTTATACAGGCAAATATCATCCTGCGTATTGCCAATGCGTACAAAATATCCATTGGTCATTGCAGCACTTAAATCACTTGCAGAGGCCGTTAAAAAAACATCGGTATAGTTGGTAGAAGAGGTATTGAATGTAAGCTGCACATAAAATTCCCATTGCATTGCTGTTGCCAGTGTATTGACTGTACTAATGTAAAAGGTACTGTTGGCAACAATATTATTGCTCTGTAATTGGCCGGCGCTGTTTACAATCCAGTCCGTTGCATTGCTTGTCCATACCGGGTTAGCCGTATAATCGCCATCACTAAAATTTTCTGTCAGTTGCGCCAGCGACGTCACAACAAAAAATAAAATACCCGTACATGCCAGTAAAATTTTCTTTCTCATGCCTGTAAACTTATTTTTAAAGATATCCAGGCACTATGTAAAAAAGGCGGTTAAAAAAACATATCGAACGGGAAAAAACCTGTTCTTACAATACCTCGCCCGGCCTTACACTTTTACTCCGGCGCAATGCCATTACACAGGCTTCACCGGGGTAACCGTTTCAATCCGGCGTAGTAATTTAGCGACAGCAATACTTTCACCGTTAATAAAAGCATACACAAAAAGCAACGGTAACTTTATTCGTTGCCGTTTGCAGTCATCGGAGAGTCACCCTTTTTGGGGTAATTCACCGGGTAACAACCGGGGTAAGACAATTCTATGACAATTGATGAAGATCTACCCAACTATATTTTTTAAATTTTTCATATCACAAGCAACGAATTGTAAAAAAAATGTTTCTTGCATTTTGTATGAGAAAATTTTTTACCCTGCTGCTAACGATGCTTTTTTTTACCGGCAGTTGCTTCGCCCAGTTATTTGTTGAACCTATCGTAGGTTACCAAACCGACCTTGATACCCATCCCTACAAATACAGTATGATCAATACCGGTGTGCAGTTTGCCTTTAAGTACAAGAGGCATTACGAGTTATTGGTTAAAGTGCAGCAAAGCTGGGGACAAACAAGCCATTACAGCGGCAATGCTTTTACAACCAATCCTGCATTGCCACCAACTATTGAAGTGCAGAACAGTATCAAGCCTTCTGTTTTTTCATTTGCCATCGGCCACCGTTTTAAAATACCACCAGAAAAAGCCGGTCGCTCCAATGTATTTTCTATTCTTTTGTACACCGGTGTGGCCCATCAAAAAATAGCGGTGGATTACGATTATGATAAAGCCAATTACATTGTGTTAAACGCAGAACAAACGCAGCAACGCTGGGGTGTTTACATCAGCGCCGGGTTAGAATACATGCGAAAATTTGAGAACGGCCGGTTGTTTGTTCAATCACTTATTACCTCTCCGGCATCGGGTTCCAGTACACAGGAATATTCTTCATTGGGTTTTAACAGCCTGCTTTCTTTTAATGCAGGCTATTCTTTTATGCTTCAACAATTTAAAAAATCCAGGAAATAATAATGAAAAGTAAACTGCTCATAGCAATAGCCTGCTGCATACTAACCGGCTGCAGCAAAGAGATACTGACTGAATTTTATGAAGACAAAGAAGATCCGGGCCTGTCTGTTTTCACCAATAACGGCAGCAATATTCTTTCCTGTTATGTTGATGGAAAAGCCTGGCGTACAGAAGACCGGGTTGGTTATATCCTTTCCAGCGGAACAAACTACGAAGTAGAAATCAGAAAAACAGTTTCTACAGCGATAATGGATACCCTCACTTTTAGCTGGTACGGCTATTTCCAGGGAAACGAATTTAATAAAGGCGCCATCAACCTTAAAATGGCTGTACCCAAAGATTTTTCTTACCGGAATTTCAATGCTTTTGATGGCCAGCGTTTCCAGATCGATTCAATGCAAAACGGTTATTTTACCACCAGCATAAATGTAACGGGAAGAGAGCGCAAAGGCAACGGCAATATCTATTTTGTTGAAGCCAGTTTTGATTCCATTGCACCCGACAGGTTTTTTGGCCACATGGCCGGTTTAATCGATGCCAGTTTTCCTTCTTTCAACATTGCCAGGGGCAGGTTTGATGAAACGCTGAATGAAGAAAATACGCAGTTGCGCTGATAGGGTCGTGTTGCTTTATAAAACATCCTGCAGTACGGTCAATGTTCTCAATTCGCCAAAATCAGGAATGTGCAGCCGGTAATAATTGTGATAATACTGCAACAATTTTCTTCTTACATCATGGTGCAAATGAAACTGTGATAACTCCGGCGGCTGCATCACTTTTAATAATTGTGAAGTTAACCTTGCACTTTCGCCCATAATAAAATCCGGGTGCGTTGGTTGTTCTGTAACAAAACTTCCTTCCTGCAAATCTAAAATGGGTTGCTCCTCATCAAAATCATCATTTATTTTCAACCCTAAAAAATGTGGCAGGTGCAGCGCAAAATACAGGGGCATGTTGGCGGTTACGGCTTTGTCTGCCGAATCCAGGTGCAGCAGCACATCTTCGCAAAAGTAAAATAAGGCGGTATTTTGCTCCGGCTGTTTCAGGCACTTGTACAGCAATTCGCACATGTAGAGTGCTATACAATTTTTTATTACATCGCTCAACACCTGCTGGTACAAAACCGACCAGCTAAATTCTCTAATCCGGTGAATGGATTTTTGATCGCTGTGGTACACCAGCAGGTCCAGTATAGCAGCCGGCTGAAACAGGTTGGCTTTAGATGATGATTTGGAACTCCGCACCCCATTCACCATGTAAGTCTGCACGCCAAATAACTCTGTAAAAATGGTCACCACCAGGCTGGTTTCGCCATATTTCACCGTTCGCAGTACAATGCCTTTTGTTTTGTGTGTCATGTAAATGCCGTTCCTAACAAGATTTCGGTAGTTTATAATTTGGGGCATTCCAAAAATAAGTACAATTCATGCAATGCCATATAAATTGATTTTCTTTGCACCTCATTATCCCTTATCTATATTATGTGGCAACGTTTAGGAAGTCTTGTTATTAAATACCGCCTGGCATTATTGATCGCTTTGTTTGCTGTTACTGCGCTGATGGGCTATTTCTCCACCAAAGTAACATTGAGTTACGAGTTTGGAAAGGCCATTCCAACCGACAATCCCAAGTACAAAGATTATGTGGCTTTTCGCCAAAAATTTGGCGATGATGGCGGTGTGCTGGCAATTGGTGTGCAAACAGACAAGTTTTTCGACCTGGCTTATTTTAAAGCCTATACTGCCATGCAGGAAAGGATCAGGAAAGTAAACAATGTTACCA
>CAXTPJ010000220.1:0-5836 GCA_964245855.1 uncultured Ferruginibacter sp.
TTGACGGTGTAAGGCCTTGTTGGATTAGTGGAAGATGGTAGCACATTCGGATACATCGCTGCTTTGATGATATCCGGAGCATGGCCACCACCGGCGCCTTCTGTATGAAAAGTATGTATCACCCTGCCATTGATGGCAGCGATGGTATCTTCTAAAAATCCACCTTCGTTTAAAGTATCGGTATGTATGGCAATCTGTATATCCAGTTTGTCTGCAATTTGTAGAGAGGCATCAATCACCGCCGTGGTACTTCCCCAGTCTTCATGAATTTTTAATCCTAACGCACCCGCTTCAATCTGTTCTTCGAGCGGCTCCAAGGTTGCACAGTTTCCTTTACCAAAAAAACCGAGGTTCATAGGATAGGCTTCTGCTGCTTCCAGCATTCGCTGAATATTCCAGGCGCCGGGTGTTACAGTGGTGGCACTGGTTCCATCAGCCGGACCGGTACCACCGCCAATCATGGTGGTAATACCGCTGAACAATGCATGATCAATTTGTTGCGGACAAATAAAATGAATGTGGGTATCAATGCCGCCGGCAGTAGCGATCAATCCTGCGCCACCATGCACTTCAGTGCTGGCGCCAATGATCATGTTTGGCGTAATGCCATCCATGGCATCCGGGTTGCCGGCTTTGCCGATGCCTACAATTTTTCCATCTTTGATACCAATATCAGCTTTTACAATTCCCCAGTGATCGATGATCATTACACTGGTGATCACAAAATCAAGCACCCCTTCTTTTCGGGTAGCCGTTGCCGATTGTGCCATACCATCCCGGATGGTTTTGCCACCGCCAAACTTGGCTTCATCTCCATAAACGGTATAATCTTTTTCTATCTCGATAAACAATTCTGTATCACCCAACCTTATTTTATCTCCCGTAGTAGGGCCGTACATGTTGGCGTATTTTATTTTGTTGACCTTCATCGGTTGATCGTTTAGTTTGTTTTTTTTAGAATGCTGACACTCTTTTTTACTCTCTTGTTAACCTGTCCAGTTGTTTAAGCAAATCGGGTATTCGATAATTTCCCTGCATAATTTTAATGTTGCTAGTGGCCAGTTCTATATTTGTGCCAACAGCAGTAATGTAAAGCGGCCGTTCACTTTCTCCCCTGTATAATGACCTTTTATTTTTTTCAATGCTGGCGAAATTTGTTTTAGCCACACCAATGACCGGGGAATTTTTTTCTCCAGCATTTCAAACAGGTAACTGCCTAATCCTGGTTTATCATTGTCATCCAGTACAACAAACCCATCAATTATAATTGCTTCTATATCTTGTAGTACAATTTTTTTAATAAGGCTTGCAATACAGGGTAATTCTCTTTTATAAAAAGCGCCAGGTTCATATTCCTCCACATTACTTATTGTTTCTGAATAAATGGCTGTTGTTGTACTCGTCCATTCTTCAAAAGCGATGCAAACGGTTTTGGCGTTTCTTTCTTTATAAAATGTATCAAATGCCAGTATCATCATTGAAAATTATTCTACCACCCGGTTGGTTAAATTATTAAAGCCAACTATTTTTTTGTTGCCGCCGAAAGCAACAAGTTCCACCGTTTTTTCTTCACCGGGTTCAAAACGAATGGCTGTTCCGGCTGCTATGTTTAGCCGCATGCCCAATGCTTTTTCTCTTTCAAAAGTCATCTGTTTATTTACTTCATAAAAATGAAAATGAGATCCTACCTGCACTGGCCGGTCTCCGGTATTAACCACCGTTACAGAAACCGTTTTTCTGCCAACATTGATTTCGATATCGCCTTTGGGGATGATGTATTCGCCTGGTATCATAAGGAACCGTTTAAAAGTTTAAAATCGTTGAAGGGTTTAAAGGTTGAAATTGCAATGCTCCGTGCATCATAAAATGGCTGCCTTACTCCCCCTTTAGGGGATGGGGGCGAGTTATTTACCTGATTGGGTCATGTACTGTTACCAGCTTGGTCCCATCGGGAAAAGTGGCTTCTATCTGTACCTCGTGGATCATTTCTGCGATGCCTTCCATTACATCGTTGCGGGTTAAAATGGTGGTGCCCAATTGCATCAGTTCAGCTACCGTTTTGCCATCACGGGCTGCTTCCTGCAACTGGCTGCTGATGAGCGCTATTGATTCGGGATAATTTAATTTGAGGCCTCTTGCCTTCCTCTTTTCGGCAAGTTCGCCGGCTAAAAAAAGCAACAGTTTTTCTGATTCTCTTGGTGACAGGTGCATTCCTTTGTTGATTTATTGTTTCAATATGCTGGCGGCAATCAAACGAATAAAAAGGGCTGTTAAGATAGTAAAAAATGCTGTACCAAGCACCCGAAGTATTTTATTGTATTGGCAATATTTTTCCTGTTTCAACGATTTATATGTGTAACCAGGGCATTTAGTTGCCTATCACTGAAACCAATATCCCATGTTGAAATTGTTACGCTACTCATCCTTGGCGATGGGCGTATTATTTTTATCGGGCTTTACGCCACTCCACTATACCGCAACCGATCCCGCTGCTGTAAAATCTTTGGTTTCCCTTACCTCTTTTTCAAAAAAAATAACTGCTGCTGCAACCGGTATCGCTACCAAATATGAGGAGTGGAAATTATCCAACATCGGCATTTCCAGGCAACTATTTGACTTTGCCGTAAAAGGATACGAATACTTATCTGCTCAAAATAAGTTGCACAATACTGATATCATCAGCATTGCCGACCTCAGCAAACCTTCTACCGAAAAAAGATTGTACATCATCAATGTAAAAACCGGCGAAGTAATTTTTCATACACTGGTTGCTCATGGCAAAAATTCAGGGCAGCAATATGCTACCAATTTTTCCAACGAAGCATCTTCTTTTGAAAGCAGTCTTGGTTTTTATGTAACCACTGATACCTACGAAGGGAAACATGGGTATTCACTACGACTGAATGGATGTGAAAAAGGGTTCAATGACCAGGCTTGCAAGCGGGCCATTGTTGTACACGGTGCCAGTTATGTAAGCGAATCTTTTATTGAGCAAAACGGTTACCTCGGCAGGAGTCATGGCTGCCCGGCAGTACCGGCCGAATTAAGCACAAAAATTATCAATGTAATAAAGAACGGCAGTTGCCTGTTTGTTTATTCACCCTCAACATACTATTTAACCCGATCGGCCATTTTGAATAGTTGATCTTTACCTTTATTTGTTAGGCACGACCGAAAGGCCCTGGTGTAAAAGCCGGGGCATTTTCATTTATGATTTATTCACGCAAAGCCGCAAAGAAAGAAAAACGCAAAGAGGAGAAACAAAGCATTGCATTTTCAGTCTTTGTATGGTAAAAAAATGACAACGGTTTGAATTAAGACATTACTACAACCGTGGCCACCAACTGGCAAATGATACCCATCGCAAGCCCCATGTAAATTTCTTTTGGTTCATGATCGCTTACAATAAGGCGGCTGGTACAAACGATTCCCGTCAGCAACAAAGCGATTGATAATGGTACTGTCATCAGCATGGTATTTTGTTGCAGGATGATGAAGAAAAAGCCCAGCACACCACCCATTCCAATGGCATGCATGCTGATCTTAAAATAAATATTGGCCATGAGTGCGGCCGATGAGGAAAGAAAAACTGCGAAAGTGAAAGAGGTTAATAGAAGCGGAATTTCGTTTTGATTTTTAAAAACCTGGTAAGCCCAAAAAAAGAAGATGCCGCTGGCGATGTAAGGGATGATCCTATCCCTTTGGCTGGTTAAAAAAAATGAATTGATAAACCCAAGTCCTTTTAATAACAATACAGTGATCAATGGAAAAAAAACCATGTTGAGCGCCACCCTGAAAATTAAAAAAATCTTTTGCGGTTGCCCCCAACCGGAAAAATAATTGGGGTGAACGAATGCCAAAAACCAGGTAACATACAGCGGGATAAACAAAGGATGGAAAACGTAAGAAAATAAATGGGCAACATACCTCAGTACCGGAGGTTGCGCCGTTCCTTCTTCCAAACCCTGTTGTGTAACGTTCATACTGAAATTTTTCGCTGCAAAAATAACAGTATGAATCTGATTATGGATAAAATGAAAAAGCCTGTTTTAGAACAAGCATAATTATAAGATTTAGCTTATTTATTATATTGCCTGTTTAAAACAATTGATGATTGTTGAAGACTAATTGCTGCTGCCACCCTGTGAGAATGAATCTTTCGGGCCACTATGAAATATAACTGATGATAAAATAATTTTCTTACGGAGATTAAGAAGCCGGCAGATTCTCTTTTCTTTTATCTGCAATATAGCCTTTAAGGCGTGCAATGGTATTGTGGGTTTCTATCAATTCCATTTTAAGCGCATGGAGTTCGGGGTGTTTCGATTCCAGCAGCGCTTCTGTTTCTTCGTAGCTTTTTTGCATCAATAAAATATCCTGGTCCATACGGCGGATGGTATCATTTGCTGCTTTTAATTTTTGGGTAAGTTCCATTTCAATGGTCATCTTTTTTTGATGTACCACAGCCAGTTCTTTTTGCAGGGTTTCTTTTACCAGGCGTTCACTTTCTAAAAAGCCGCCCGTGCTTTTGCGTTCCCTTTGCTCTTTATTTAATTTATTGAGGCCTATGATCCACGCTACTGCGAAACCGATAGAGAAAGCCAGTATAATATATATGGTGGTCAGGATCATAATTCAACACACATTTTGCAAACGCAAAAATATCTATTTATTCTGCTGAAATGCTATTTATTTTTTAACATTGACATTGCGTTATTTTTATATCTTGAATTATCAGCATTCTTTAACCCAAACTAATTGCTATGAAACTAAAGCTCCTGGTCGTACTCGCTACCACAACATTTACATCGGCTGTTTTTGCACAGGAAAAGTTAGCAGCACCCAATGGACGACCAGATTTTAAACGATGGAGAACATTATTAAAGACAAGTCCTCACCTTTTTATTATCCGTCTTTAATGAAGCGCTATAAAAGCGGCGATACAACAATGGATGTAGAAGCATACCGTTACCTGTATTATGGTTTTTCTCTCCAGGATGAATATTCTCCTTATGGTCAATCGAAACACAACGATGAACTGAAAAAACTGACCGGTAAAAAGGAGCTTACCAACGCTGATAAAGACAAAATAATTGAATTGGAAAAGAAAGTACTGGACGAATTTCCTTTTGAACTTAGGAATATTTACTACCTGGCTAATTTGCTCGAGGAAAAGGGAGATTCAGTTCAGGCACAACTGTACTCAAAAAAATTAACAGGCATTGCAAGGGCGATCATGTCAACAGGCGATGGAACCACCGATAGCACTGCCATGTATGTAATTAGTGTAGGCCATGAATATGATATGCTTGGGTTATTAAATTACCCTTATGCAGGAAGCCAGTCTTTAATTCATTCCGCTCACGGCGAAACCGACCGGTTGGCATTAAAGGAAAATAATGAAAAAATTAAGCAATGTATTTTAATGTAGACAGGCTTTTTGCCAGCATGAATAAAATGTTCAAGAAAGACTGATTATAGCCATCCTATGAAAATTAAACCAAGTTACGCACTCTGCAGCAGCATGGCTTTATAGATGTGTTTTTTTCTGCGGCTCATTTGTATCACATCTCCATTGCTTAAAGTTAAGTGGGTAGCACCCTGTACATCGGTAATATAAAACCTGTTGATGAGGTGTGTGCGATGGATGCGGCAAAAGGTTTCTTCGGGTAACAAATCCTGGAACCAGTGTAACACTTTAGCCACTACCAGCGGCCGTTCGTTACTGAAAAATATTTTGCAATAGTTACTGCAGGCTTCTATGCGGATGATGTTTTCTTCTAAAACGGTTTTTACACCTTTGTTGGTAGGAATTAATACGTATTTCATATTGTAA
>CAXTPJ010000221.1:0-5820 GCA_964245855.1 uncultured Ferruginibacter sp.
ACCCTTGCCTGCATTGCAGCAGGATAGCGTTCTCCAACAATTTTGATTGCTTCCAATGCAGGATTGATCCTGCTTAATTCTTCTGCAGATAGTTCAACATTTACTGAACCAATATTTTCTTTGAGGCGATTGATCTTGGTTGTACCGGGAATGGGCGCCAGGTAAGGTTTTTGGGCTAATAACCATGATAAAGCTACTTGTGCCGGCGTAACGTTCTTCTCGGCAGCAATACCTTTTACCAGATCTATTAATACCTGGTTTGCCTTCCTGTTCTCTTCAGTAAAACGGGGAACGATGTTCCTGAAATCACTGCTGTCAAATTTTGTATCAGCAGTTATGGCGCCGGTTAAAAATCCTTTTCCCAACGGACTGAATGGAACGAATCCAATTCCCAGTTCTTCCAGCAAAGGCAAAATTTCTTTTTCAGGTTCACGCCAAAACATGGAGTATTCACTTTGCAGGGCGGTTACCGGCAAAACAGCATGGGCCTTGCGAATGCTTTGCACACCGGCTTCACTCATACCAAAATATTTTACTTTTCCTTCTTCAATAAGGTCTTTCACTGTTCCGGCAACATCTTCCATTGGCACATTCGGATCTACCCTATGTTGATAAAATAGGTCGATCACATCTGTACCCAAATGTTTTAATGATGCCTCTGCAACAGCCCTGATCCTTTCAGGCCGGCTGTCTACGCCTTTGGTTGCATCGCCATCCGTAAAACCAAACTTGGTTGCAATTACTATTTTATCCCGGAAAGATTTTACTGCCTTGCCTAAGTACTGCTCATTCAAACCCTGGCTATACGCTTCTGCGGTATCAAAAAAAGTAACGCCTAAATCGTAGGCTTTTTGAATCAATGCAATGGCATCTGTTTCACTGGTTGCAGGGCCATAGCCAAAGGTTAAACCCATGCAGCCTAAACCCAGTTCGGATACTTCCAATCCGTTACCTAATATTCTTTTTTTCATGTTATAAAATTTTTATGACGCAAAGTTCTACCATGAATTTTAAGTATTACTTATACAGATTACTGCTTTGCCTACCATTATTCCTGATTAATGGATGCAGGTGCGGTAACTATAAAGAAGGATAATAACTTTACATGGTAAATGAAAAACATGGAAAAGATTCAAGTGATTAAAAGCGTTGGTGAGTACTGTATTATGAGAGGTGCAGAAACAGTGCACCCCATGATGAATGTGTTAGATTATAAAGACCTTAAACTGCTGACACCCGGCACTTACAATTTTAATTTCTATTGTATTTTTTTAAAAGAAACCAAATGCGGTGATTTGAAGTATGGGAAGGAGATGTACGACTACCAGGAAGAAAGCCTGGTATTTATTGCACCCGGGCAAATACTCTCTGTTGAAAAATATCTGCCCGGTATGAAACCCAAAGGCAAAGTGCTGATCTTTCATGCTGATTTTATAAAAGGCACACTGCTGGGCAACATGATGAACGATTATTCCTTTTTCGCTTATGCATCCAATGAAGCATTGCATCTTTCAACAAAAGAAAGAAACATGGTATTGAATATGTTTGATACCATTTTGATGGAACTGCAGCAAAATCTTGACAAGCATAGCAAAACACTGGTGATATCGCACCTTCAATTGTTATTGAATTATTGTACCCGTTTTTACGATCGCCAGTTCATTACAAGAGATCATGTAAACAAAGGCATTTTAGAAAGGTTTGAATCCTTGCTGAACAATTATTTTGGATCAGACAAACCACAACATATCGGCCTGCCCTCCGTAGCCTGGTGTGCCGGTGAGCTGCACTTATCTGCCAATTATTTTGGCGACCTTATTAAAAAAGAAACCAGCCTGTCTGCACAGGAATACATTCAAACCAAAGTGATCGACATTGCCAAAGAAAGAATCTTCGACATGGATAAATCAATCAGCGAAATAGCCGATGGACTGGGTTTTAAATACCCTCAGCACTTTACAAGGTTGTTTAAACAAAAAGTTGGTGTATCGCCGAAAGAGTACCGGCACCTTAACTAAAAACAAGTATCATTTACCTACTACTTCTTTTCTGAAATGGCTTCCCCAGTTCAATAATTCTTCCAGCATCTTTTTCATGGAAGCACCTAAGGGAGTG
Organism: uncultured Ferruginibacter sp.; assembly: GCA_964245855.1. GTDB lineage: Bacteria > Bacteroidota > Bacteroidia > Chitinophagales > Chitinophagaceae > Ferruginibacter. The sequence continues at coordinate 2,116 of CAXTPJ010000221.1, forward strand.
AGTGAATATTCAACCGTTACGGGCATACTATCATACATTGTACGGGTAATGATCTTATTCTGTTCCAGCGCCTTCAATTCCTGCGACAGCATTTTGGGCGATATATCGCCGATATCCCTTTGTATTTCACCAAAGCGTTTATTGCCGAACGTTAGTGCCAATACAATAGGCAAACGCCATTTTCCCTGTATCACTTCCAACGCATCTCTAGAAATACGCAGCTTGTGCTGGCATACTGCATCTTTTTGGCTCATATTTTTAAATTTAATTTCGCTTACCTGGAGGTAACTACTTACCTATAGGTAACAACTATCTTATAGAAAGTAAAGTTAGGTAATTTTACACCTCAAAATAATTTTTAAAAAATGGCAAACACAACAACCTGGGTTATTGACCCAATGCATTCTGAAGTACTGTTCAAAATCAAGCACCTGGTAATTTCAACCGTAACCGGTTCATTCAGGAAGTTTGATGGCAAAGTAATAACGGAAGGAAACGATTTCAACAATGCAAAAGTTCATTTTACAATAGACGTAAAAAGCATTGATACCAACCAGCCACAGCGGGATATTCACTTGCAGGATGGCGATTTCTTTTCTGCAGACCTATACCCGGAAATTACTTTTGAATCTACTTCGTTCACCAAAAAAAGTGGCAGCGATTACCAAATGATTGGCGACCTTACGTTAAAAGGCGTTACAAAACCGGTGGAATTAAATGTTGAATATGGCGGCTCTGAAAACAATGGGCATGGTGTTATCAAACATGGCTTTGAAGTAACCGGAGTAATCAACCGGATGCAATTTGGTATGACCTGGAATAAGCTGACTGATACGGGTGGCTTAGGATTGGGCGAAGATATTAAATTGGTTGCCAATATACAGGTGGCAGAATTAGCTGAAGCGGTTTAGAGTTTGGGAGCAAGGAGTATTAATCGTTTAGTATTTGTATAATCTATATTACTTTAGGCTATCAACACTGCCTTATTGGATTTTGCCTCCACTGCCGGCAGGCAGCGTAACTGGAACGCCGCTTACTTTTAGCTTTTTCAAAAAAAATTTGCTGCGCATTTTTTTGAATGCCGCCTCTGGTGTCACCAATCTAAAAGAGGCGGCTAACCCAGTTACTGGTGAGAAATTAGAGTAAGATTTCTCTGCTATTTGATTTGCTTAGGAGTTTAGTTGTGCAGTTTAGTAATTACAACAAACTGAATTTATAAATTGGTATAGGCAATTGATCGCCTATACCAATTCTATATCCATCTTACGCAATAACCCATCTTCAACAGTGTAAATGTGTTTTACAGTTCCATCAAATAGTTGGTTGCCTTCTAAGTCTTTTACCAGTTGGTGAACGGTTACTTCTATTGCATCGTTTTTCTTTTCCTCGATTGCGGTTGGTTCTACAGTAGGATTTATTTCCGTTCATTGTCTTGTCCAGTATTCCCGTATTTCATCGTGGCCGGCTACATAGCCGCCTTCAAAGGCTTTGGGCCATTGTACCTGCGGATGAAAAGTTGACAATGCGGTATCAATATCTCTTGCATTAAAAGCTTTGTATGCTTTTTTAATGAGTGCTTCATATTCAGATGCCATGATAGTATTTTTTGAAATTTATCATGCAAAGATACTGTGACACTTTGTATAGAACTGATCTGTTGTGATTTAAAATTATTATTAGAATCCTTCTAAATTCCTTTTACGGATGGCTTCTTTTGTTGGTGGAAAAAAGTTTTTCCTTACGTTCGTTTCAGCATGGGCTTGTACGGCCTCGACGAAAGGTCTTAAATTTTTATTGTAATCCTGAAATGCCGCTTCATAATTACCGGCCTGTTGCTGTAATGCATCGGCTAATGCGGCAGCGCCTTCCATCGATAAAGAACCTCCCATTCCTGCGGCGGGTGAAGCAGCATAAGCGGCATCGCCTAACAGTGCCACCCTGTCTTTTGTCCAGGATGGCATTTTTACCTGGCAGAATTTATCAAAGTAAAAATTATCCGACTGTTCCAACTCCTGCAATAATTCTGTTGTCCGCCATTCTTCACCAGCAAACTTTTCTATAATTATTTTTCTTTGCTGATCAACGTCTTTGTAGTCATACCGGATTTCTTTTTCTGAAGTAAAACAACAGATGATATCCGTTTTATTGTTATAAGCATTCAGCATGAAAGCTTTGCCCGGCACATTATACATTTGCATGGTATTTTCTTTCACCAGCAATTTGTTTACAATACTGATGGAAAAATAAGCTCCTAAAAAATAACTGTATTCTTTTTCTTCACCAAACCAGATTTTTCTTACCGCAGAATGTGTACCATCGCAACCAAGTACCAGTTCAAACGATCTTTTTGCCCCATGCTTAAAAGTTACCAGGATATCGTTAGCTGTTTCCTGCAGAGAAGTAATGCTGTTATTGAAAATAAATTCAACATCATCTTTCAACAGATCATATAAAATATGTAAGAATTTATCCCTTTCTATTTCAATCTCTTCACCTACATTTTCTTCTTCACTTTTAATGATCATTGAACCTTCCGTTTCATCTGCTGCATTTTTAAACTCTATTTTTTCAACACCCAACCGGTGCAATTTTAGTTGTTCATAAATATCCATGCGTTTCGCAATGTCTACAGCAGAACCTTTGATATCAATGGCGGTTCTGGCAGTCCTGAGCCGACTGGCTATTTCAACTACCGTTACTCTATAACCTAACCTGTTCATCCAATAGGCGGTTGATAAACCGGCGATGCTTGCACCTGAAACGAGTATTTTCTTTTTTTGCATTGATTCCATCATAAAAATTATTTATTGTGCAAAGGAACAGTGGATGGCAAAAATAAAAAACATCGATTCAGGGTAAATATTGGACTAACCGAGGTTTTTATTTCGAAAAGACATGGCGGTAACACCGCAAATTTTTGTAAAGAGCCGGGAAAAATAAGGATAATCATCGTAGCCTAATACACTAGCAATCTCTTTTACAGAATATTTTGAATGGACAAGCAAACGCTTTGTTTCTAAAATTACACGTTGCTGTATATGGTATGAAACGGAGTATCCTGTTACATGCTTAACGCATTCATTCAGGTAAGCAGTAGATATATTTAGTTTTGCCGCATACGCTGAAGGGCGTTTCATACTTGTGTAATGATGTTCCAGCATTTCCCGGAATGCTTTTGTAACAACCTCGAATCTTGACGGTTTATCAATTGTTTTCGATTGCTCCAAATACCGGGAAATAAACAATGCGATCAGTGCGTTGCAACTGTCTTTTAATTGAGCATGATAGAGTTTATCATTTTTACGATCAGCTAATTTTATGCAAAGCGATACAGCTTCTCCGATAATTGACACCGTTTCTTTCTTTACAACCAGTGGTTTTGCCGGTGCGATGCCCTCCAATAATTTGAGATAGGTGGAATGTAAGTTTTCATTATCGATTGAAAGAGCGCAGACAGTTAAATTTTTTGAGCCAATGGTGTAATGAACCTGGTCTGGATGGATATAAATAATAGAAGAGGTTTTGATTGTATAACGCTTAAAATCAACTTCGATAGTAATTGTACCGCTTTCCACGAGAAAGAAAGAATGGCCATCGTGCCGGTGCGATTGGCTTGCTTCTTCATGCAAATTTTTGATATGGATCCTTTCAACTGAAATGCCTTCACCGAACTCGTTGGCCATGATATTGACAGGGATGGGTGGC
>CAXTPJ010000222.1:0-5813 GCA_964245855.1 uncultured Ferruginibacter sp.
TACATACTAATATCCCATTTATTATGCAAAAAGCACCTATTCCACAAGACGAACAACTCAGGCATGAAGATCTTTTATCGCACCGGATTTTAGATACCCCGGAAGAAGAAAATTTTACTGAATTATTAGAAATTGCTGCACATATATGCGGTTGCCCTACTGCTTCCATTACTTTTGTTGATAAAAACAGGCAGTGGTTTAAAGCGAGGATTAATATCGAAGATAAAGAAAATGGAAGAGAGGCATCATTTTGTGCCCATGCCATCAACCAGCAGGAAGTTTTTTTGGTAGAAGATACTTTACAGGATGAACGTTTTATTGATAATCCCAACGTAACAGGCAGTTTTAACCTTCGTTTTTATGCAGGCGCCCCGATTGTTTCTGCAGGTGGTTTTAACCTGGGTACTGTCTGCGTAATTGACCATAAACCAAGAACCTTATCGGTAGAACAGATAGAAACACTCAAAAAAATTGCTTCCCAGGTTTCTAAGATACTGGAATTAAAAAGGCAACAACTGCATATACGCCAACTGGCAGGCAGTTACAGCGATAAAAGTATGCAGGATGCCATGAACTTTGATACATTGTTCATGCAAAGCCAATCACCCAAGATAATTTTTAATGCAGGTGGTTACGACATTTTGGATGCCAACGATGCTGCGCTGCAATTGTACGGGTACAAAAGAAGTGAGTTCTTACAAATGTCTGCCCTCAATATCCGGGCAAACAAATCAAAAGAGTTTATGGAACGCAGGATAGAAAAACTGGAAGGCGGTCAGTTTCCCGTTACCATTCGTTCTAAACACATTACCAGCGATGAAAAACCATTGTCGGTACTGATTGTCTTTTCAGCTATTTTTTATAAAGGCACACCTGCAAGACTGGCTGATATTACAGATGTAACAGATAAAAAATACCTGGAAGAAAAAATAAAAGATGACAAACTGCTCACGGAAAAAAAATTGCTATCTGTAGCCTTAAAAGTCCAGCAAAGGGAAAAAGACCATATTACAGATGCGTTGCGTGAAAATATAAACCAGATACTGGCCTGTAGTAATTTATACCTGGGCATCGCCAAAGCCAATGAAGAATTACGGGTTGAATTGATTGACAAGAGCCGCAAGAATATACAGATGGCTATTGCTGAAATAAAGAAATTGTATTTATCCGTTTCTAACACTGATGAAGAATTATTCCTGAAAGAATCGATCGATCAATTGGTATTGAAATTTGAATTGTTGCGTTCCTTTAATATCCATTTCATTTTGGAAGGCGATGAAACAATGGTAGCGGAAGAAACACGCCTATTCATTTACCGCATCATCGAAGATTATTTCAACAGTGCTTTTAAAGTACAGACTATAAAAAATGTTTGGCTTACTATTAAATGCAATGAGCATATCGAAGTCATTATAAAAAATGACAATAATAAACCTGTTACCAAAACAAGGGAACTGTATATGCAGAACCTCAATAAAAAACTGGCGCCGTTCAATGGCCGGGCTGAATTATTTACCTGTTCTGATATCAGTTGCACCCTGCAGGTAGTGCTTCCTTTATTGGAAATAGCTACCATAAAAACACTCAAGGAGGAAGAAGAAATGATTGCCTGAACGGGGTAACTTTACAGGATGTTTATTTTAAATGAGCAACTGGTTTTTCCTCCGGTTGAAACGGCTGACGAAGATGGTATCGTTGCAATTGGTGGCGACCTCAGCGTCAGCCGTTTGCTATTGGCTTACCGCAGCGGCATCTTTCCCTGGTACAATGAAGAAGAGCCGATCATTTGGTGGAGCCCCGACCCAAGGTTTGTGCTGTTTCCCGGCGATTTACAAATCAGCAAAAGCATGAAAGCCGTTATCAAAAGTGGCCGGTTCCGCTTTAGCACCAACCAAGCCTTTACACAAGTAATACAACACTGTAAAAACATTCCCCGCCAGGGGCAGGACGGCACCTGGATAACTACTGCTGTAGAAGAAGCTTACACCAATCTACACCGGCAAGGAATAGCCATCAGCGCCGAAACATGGCAGCAGGATCAATTGGTTGGAGGATTGTACGGCCTTAAAATCGGCAATGTATTTTTCGGGGAAAGTATGTTCAGCCTGGTGAGCAACGCCAGTAAATTTGCTTTTATTCAACTCGTACAACAAGTAAAAGCAGCAGGCGTAATATTGATCGATTGCCAGGTGTACACCGCCCATTTAGAAAGTTTGGGAGCTGCCATGATTGATCGGGAAGATTTTATTGAGTTGCTGGAAAAGCACTGTTGACGTACGCAATTGTCTTTTTACATTAACAAAACCATCCTTTGCAATTCTAATAACTGAAAATATCGGTCTTTCTATAGGCAAAGTATTGAACTTATCTTTTATCTTATCAGCATTTTGCTGTGTCAATATCTTGAGATCCGGAACGGCATGTTCAAAATCATTGAAATAGCTGCCTAATTTTTCCATTACTGTTTGGTAAGAGACCAATCCGGATTTCTCAACCGTTCGAAACAGTTTCTTATATTTTTTTTGAATAACCAGCCAATCTACTTTAGGTAATACAAAGGGGGTATGTGTTGGCCAGGAACAAGAAATACATAACTCCTTGTCAGGAGCCTCTTCCAAAATAGCAAGGTTAGGTATATAAATATCATCTTTGATCAATTCATCAATTTCCACCTTATGGTATTGATACCACCAAAAATAATCTGACTTCTCCAAAGGAAGACATTCCGTTCCGGCTCCTTCAAACCCATCAGCAGAAACCCTTTCATTGATAGCGATACAGTTATCACGCAATTCATCTTTTGCAAATTTCCGGGGATTATTTGAGCCTACATCATCCTGTAGATTCAGTACAAATAAGTCTGTCTCGTCCACTAATTTATCCATGATTGAAAAACTCTCTAAACCAAAGTAAACAGGCCGGAAAAATTAATATTAAAGCTGAAATTGAGATAAGAGAGTTGCTCAAAGTTATCATAGAGTGCGATGTCCTCCGGATCAGTCATGCCTTCACTTATCTTAACAGAAAAGTAAACTCCTGTTGAGGGATTTTCATAGATCCATTGATTCAGATGTTCACTTACATTAAAAGAAAGTTAGCATTAAGATAATTTATCAACTCCTCCTCCGTCAGCGGAATTTGTCTTATGCTATAAAAATTAAGGTCATAGCTCATAAAATACCAGTTTATGCTTCCACTACTTCCCCCTCAATATCATAATCATACGCCTTCGTAATTTTTACATTCACAAAATCACCGGCAGTTAATTTTTCCTTGCTATGAATGATCACTTCATTATCCACTTCCACGCTGTCAAATTCAGTGCGGCCTAAGTAACGGCCGGCTTCTCTTTTATCAATAATTACTTTAAATATTTTACCTACTTTTTCCTGGTTCTTTTCAAGGCTTATCTCCTGCTGCACTTCCATTATTTCCTGCGCCCTTTCTTCCTTCTCTTCTGCCGGAATATCATCCACCATGTCATGGGCGCTGGTACCTTCTTCATGACTGTAAGTAAACGTCCCCACCCTGTCAAACCGCATTTTTTGCAAAAAGGTTTTCAGTTCTTCCACATCATCCCTCGTCTCTCCGGGAAATCCCGTGATCAACGTAGTGCGGATGCAGATATCAGGAATTTTCATTCTTATATTGCCGATCAAATCCTCCATTTCTTCCCGGGTTATCTGGCGCTTCATCAGCTTCAGCATATTGTTGGCAGCGTGCTGCAACGGCATGTCAAGGTAGTTGCAAATGTTATCCCGTTCTTTGATCGCATCAATAATTTCCATCGGAAATTTAGATGGATACGCATAATGCAACCTTATCCATTCCAGTCCCTGCACATCGGCCAGGGCATGCAATAATTTAGGTAGTTCTCTTTTCTTATAAATATCCAGGCCATAGTAAGTCAGTTCCTGCGCAATCAGCATCACTTCTTTTACACCCCGTTGCACCAGACGTTTCGCTTCATCTACCAGCGATTCAATCGGGCGGCTCACATGCTGTCCCCTCATTAAAGGTATAGCGCAAAAAGCACAGGTGCGGTTACAGCCTTCGCTAATTTTCATGTAGGCATAATGTTGCGGCGTACTCAGTAAACGTTCACCGATCAGTTCCGATTTGTAATCCGCATCAAAGCGTTTTAAAATCATCGGCAATTCCATGGTACCAAAATACGCATCCACTTCCGGTATCTCCGTTTCAAGGTTATTTTTATAGCGTTCACTCAGGCAACCGGTCACATATACTTTGTCGAGTTTGCCCCTTTTCTTCAGTTCTACCTGCTGTAAAATGGTGTTGATGCTTTCTTCCTTCGCCTTTTCAATAAAGCCGCAGGTGTTTACGATCACAATATTGTGGTCACGCCTGGCATTCTCATGCACCGTATCAATTTCGTTGGCAATCAACTGGCCGCTCAGCACTTCACTGTCTACCATATTTTTACTGCAACCCAGTGTAATGATGTTTACCTTGTCCCTTTGTCTCGTTTTTGTCTTCATAATAATGGCTGCAAAGGTAATGTTTTAGCCCGCATCAAGAATTGGCATAAGCCGCAGATTTCCGAACGTGGAAAAATACCATTCTTTGAAACAATGGCCCGGCTATCCACTGCAACTACGGCACAAACCCAGGCTTCTCCCGCTTCCCCCTTTGGGGGAAGCCGGATGGGGGCTTCACCGTGGTTTCCGTTGCTATCCGGCGTAAGTTTTAAAGGTTCTACTCCTGATCATCCAACCCCGTCAGCGGTTGAAAACCCTGACGGCGGTTGAATACATAGGCACCGTCCAAATTTTACGAACATATCAGCCAATGAAGTAAAACCTTCTGTTGGAACCCCTAACGGGGCCACAGCCGCCGTCGGGGTTAGCAACTTCTGCCCAATTTAACCACCCATTAATTGAGACTTTAAAATATTGTTTCAATTTGATTCAGGAGATATATAAAACCTAAAGAAATCAAACTAATAATTGTTAAATCAATGATACGGTATGCCGATATTCAATTAATCAATGCAGATGATGTTGCTTTGTTCAAACGCCAATTGATTAATGAAAAAGATATTAAACATATGCAGATTAAAGTATTGTTAAGCGATACAATGCATGGCTTGTACCTTAACGAATTAATTCTGTTTAAACTACAACTCTCATTTGTTGAAAAAAGAACAGTTCATTTTGCTGACAAAAGCATTCAAGAATACGATATGGTTGGTCCGGTAATAATAAAATTTGATGGCCATCAAACAGTTTGTAACGCAATAGTTTTAAAAGACAATTCCGAGCCGGTTATTAACGGTGTTTTGTTACATAATAAGCCAATCAAGCTTCCCTATATAAAAATGATCTGATCAACAAAGCAACTTTACACAAACCCCCGTTTCCATTTCTGCGCAATCGCAATAGCTGTTTCCAGCATGTGCGGTTCCCACTTTTCAACTTCCCAGGCGGTATTGGCCAAGGTAGAGGTTGCAAGCATTTGTACAGCCGATTCATAATTAACCGCTGTCTCTAATATATTTGACAATGTTGCTTGTTGTATAGCCAACAATTTATCCTGCAAAGGTTCGCCAATCACAGGCATAGTCAACGGCAAAAAATTATTGCCTGAAGATTGTCCAAGGAAAGCCCTTTTCACAATACCATTCATCGTTAAAAAATCCTGCTGAAAAGCCTGCTGCTGCTCTGCTGTATGCAATCCTGTACTCAATTGCTCCAGCACTACATACTTTAAAGCAGGGCATTTTGGGATGGTTTGTTCCAGCAATTGAAATACTTCCGGCGGCACAGCTTCATCATGCGTGTCCCGCCGTATTT
>CAXTPJ010000223.1:0-5806 GCA_964245855.1 uncultured Ferruginibacter sp.
ACGATCATACGGTACAAAAAAAGATTTATTCCTTTTGCTTTGCTGTCAATGGCTATTTTTCATTTTCCTTTATGGTTGAACAGGCAGCTTTCGTTTTACAAATTATTTGGCTCTGGCAAGAACGGAACTTTCGATAACCATCCGGATTGGCAGCAATGGGGAATTTTAGCGGTTCATGCTGATGAAAGTAAATTAACTGATATCGATACAAAAAAATTAATAGAAACTTTATACGGCAGCCTGATTGCAAAATGGCTTCGCTTTTTCAATTGCGAAACCTGCACTTTCTTTTTGCAGCCTATCGAGGGCCATGGCAAATGGGATGGCAAAGAAGTATTTGGACAGTTACCAAAACAAACAGCTTTTGATGGTAAAATAGCCATACTAACGAGAGCGACTATCCGTTTTTCCAAGCTGCCAGCTTTTTGGAAAAACGTAGACCGGGTGGCAGTTCAAATGAATGGAGCCGAGGGTTTTATCAGTTCGCTTGGTGTTGGTGAAATTCCTTTTATCAAACAGGCAACCATCAGCATCTGGCAAAGTAAAGAAGCCATGAAGCGTTTTGCTTACGGGCTGGCAGACCATGCTGATGTAATCAGGAAGACACGAACGGAAAAATGGTACAGTGAAGATATGTTTGTCCGCTTTATTCCTTTGAAAGTAATTGGCACTATCAAAGGAGTGAATCCTTTGGAAGGAATGTTTTAGATTTGCAGCCAACGGTTCATGCTATCATCACCCTGCTTACAGAGCAATAACCAACTGCTTACTTACGCCACTCTGTTTTGCTGAGGTATTAAATACATTTATGAAAAATATCAAACTGATTGAAGTGCCAAGTGAAATTGGCGCCGGCACCCGTGGTGCAAGCCTTGGAATAGATGCTATTAAAATTGCAGCCCTCGATTTCATGAGCAATTTCTTTGTCCACTTTCCTTCTGAGAAAATTGAAGTTGAAAATAAATTGTTGTTTGAACCCATACAGTCGCCTTATGCTAAACGCATTCATGGTATGGTAACGATGTATGAAAGAGTAAGCAAAGCAGTGAGCGATTCTATCAAAGGGCATTTTTTTCCTGTCGTATTAAGTGGCGATCACGGAACGGCGGGCGGTACGATTGCAGGGATCAAAATAGCCAAACCAAAAAGCAAACTTGGGGTTATCTGGATAGACGCCCATTCTGATCTGCATACGCCTTATACAACTCCAACCGGCAACATGCATGGCATGTGCCTGGCAACAGCTATAGGCGAAGACAATGAAGAACGTAAAGTGCACGAACTGGATGAGAAGACTGAAAAGCTATGGGACCAGTTAAAAAACATCGGCAAGATTTTTCCAAAAGTATTGCCTGAAGACATTGTGTTTATTTCACTGCGTGATTTTGAATCGGAAGAAAAATCACTGATTGAAAAGTATGGTATCAAAGTAATCCCAACCAGTGAAGTAAGGCGTAACGGTGCAGAAAGTGTTAGCCGTAAAGTAATCCGTTACCTCTCTGATTGCACAGATATCTACGTGAGTTTTGATGTAGACAGTTTGGATTCCTCTATTACAAAAGGGACAGGAACTCCGGTAAGCAATGGTTTAAGGGAAAGAGAAGCGGAAGACCTGATCAGTAAATTTATGCAGAACCGGAAGGTTTGCTGCTTTGAAGTAACAGAAGTAAACCCAACTTTGGATAAGGAAAACCTAATGGCAGAAATTGCTTTCAATATATTACAAAGAAGTGTTAATGTATTGATGATGAACTAGTCAATCTGCTTCATGTCAATACCTTGTTAAAGATTCTTAAAAGGAATGATTTTTTAAAATGTGTTTTTCATTTCTTAAAACGGCCTCTATTTTTGGAAAGAAGTTTAAATATGTCATTTAGCTATTATGGGAATTTAAGAAACTGTTTGGGTTAGTTAATTATTTTGAATTTGTAAAGAAAGAAAAGTTCAATAAAGAACTACAGTAAAAGAGTGCGACGCCAATGAAGCTCAATAGTATTCCAGAAGCCTGTAACAAAATGAAATTAACAACTCAAATAGTTTCTAATCAAAATGGAACATTATTATGCTTTCAGGCTTTAAAAGTTCCTATGCGGTTGGGTTCAAAAATAACTTCTTAAAAGTATCGCACAATTTAAACTGCATAAAACAAAAAATCTCCTCTTTTGCAAGAGAAGATTTTTTAATTAGTTGTGATATAAGCCTTAAAAACCGGTCATCTGTTTTTGGCGCATGCCAGCTAAAGATGGGTCAAATTCTATTGCCTGGTCGCACATTGCCTGGCCTTTATCCTTTTGTCCCATTTTTTGAAAACATAAACCTGCCTGATATAACGCTTTACCATCTTTTGCATTCAATTCCATTATTTTCTGGCAATATCCCAATGACTTATCATACATTTTTCCTTTATAGAAAGCTTCAGCCATATCCCTCATTAAATCTGTATTGTTAGGCTTACTTTTTAATAAAGCGAGCAATATTTTTTCGCCTTGCTCATGCTGACCTGAGAACATATAAGCATAGCCCAAATTTTCCTGGAAATCAGTCTTTTGTGGATAGCCTTTTTCTGCTGCTTTTGTAAAGAAGGTTACGGCATCTTTATAATTTTCCTGGCTGTAATACAAAAGGCCGAGTTCGTACATCCACACATTTTTTTCTCCATCCAGCAATACTGCTTTATTATAATATGGAACGGCATTTTTATAATCTTCCATATCAAGATAAGTTCTTGCCAATGTGTAGGTTGCTTCCGCATCTGTTGGCTTCTTAGATAAGTAACTTAATAAACCTTTTACTGCAGAAACATAATCTTCTTCCTGGTAGCTGCACATCGCCTTAATCTTTTCAGAATTCAGGCAACCGCTGCACTTATTAGCCATCTCTTTCGCCCTTGAAAACTGCCGGTAGTTATAATACAATTCCATCAGTTCCTTTGTTGCAGTAAGATTATTGGGCTCCAGTTCCAATACCTTGTTGAAGTGCAGCATCGCTTTATCAGTTTTGCGCATTTCCAGGTTTACATAGCCGCTTTCTAAATATGCTTCTTTGTATTTGGGGTTGAATTGAATAGCTTTATCCAAAGCCATATCCGCTTTTAAAACCCTTTTATTGGTTTTTTCTTCAATTGCTTTTTGAAAATAGATTTCTGAACTGTCTGTTTTCTGGGCAAATACGGTACTAAACGCCATTAAGCCAATGGCAAGCATGAGGGGGTTACGCATGGTTCGGATTTTAACAATAATTATTCCAACTTTCTGGCGCTATCGGAATATCACTGCTGCTAACGCTGGTAAATGACAGTTTATTTCATAGAGGCCTGTTTTTTTATCCACCAGGGTTACTTCAGGATTGGGATTAAAAACATCACCAGTACCATGAAAATCAATGCGATCGCTGTTGAAGATCTCCGTCCAGCTTGATTTACCATAGGCTTTTATTTTCCAGTCCCTCCTCACTACAGGGGTAACATTTAAAACAATTAAAACATCCTGTTTTTTATTTTTTCCCTTTCGCCTGTAAACCATCACTCCTTCTGCCCGATGGTTCAGGTCGACCCATTCAAAACCTCCTACTTCAAATTGACATTCGTGTAAAGCCGGTTCTGTGCGATACAAATTATTCAATGCTTTTACGCATTCCTGCATTTTTTGGTGCGGGGCAAACTGCAATAACTCCCAGTTCAGTTCACTTTTGTAATTCCATTCCTTTGTTTGCCCAAATTCGTTGCCCATAAAAAGCAGTTTGCCGCCGGGATGGGTAAACATATAAGTGTACAACAAGCGGAGATTGGCAAATTTCTGCCATTCATCACCCGGCATTTTATACAGCATGGGGCTTTTACCGTGTACCACTTCATCATGGCTGAGCGGCAGCATGAAGTTCTCATCATAAAAATACATCATACTAAAAGTGAACTTATTTTGATGATGCCCACGGAAAATAGGATCAAACTTGAAAAAATCGAGGGTATCATGCATCCAGCCCATCATCCATTTCATACCAAAACCCAACCCATCCTGAAAGGTAGGCCGGCTTACTTTTGGCCAGTCGGTTGCTTCCTCTGCGATGGTTTGTACGTCCGGAAAATCACGGTAGATGGTTTCGTTCAGTTCTTTTACAAAAGCAATGGCTTCTAAATTACCGTTACCGCCAAATTCATTTGGTTCCCACTGGCCTTCGCCCCTTGAATAATCGAGTTTTAAAATGGAGCTTACCGCATCTACCCTTATTCCATCAATGTGAAATTTATCAAACCAAAAACGGGCGCTGCTGATCAAAAATGATTTTACTTCTCCCCTGCTGTAATTAAAAATATAACTGTTCCAGTCTGGATGAAAGCCTTTCCGCATGTCGGCATATTCGTATGTATGGGTACCATCAAACATAAACAGTCCATGGGCATCATAAGGAAAATGAGATGGCACCCAATCGAGCACTACACCAATGCCCGCATTGTGAAATGCATCCACCATGGCCATAAAATCTTCCGGCGAACCAAACCTGGAAGTAGGTGCAAAAAAGCCCGTTCCCTGGTAGCCCCAGCTTCCATCAAAGGGATGTTCCATTACCGGCATAAACTCGACATGGGTAAAACCCATTTCGCTTACATACGGCACTAAACGTTCGGTTATTTGCTGGTAACTGTTATATACTTCTTCGTTGTTTTTGTCTGGGCGCATCCAGCTTGCCAGGTGCACTTCATACACACTCCAGGGCGCATTGAGTGCATTGTTCTTTTTACGGTCCTTCATCCACTGGCTATCCTTCCATTGGTACTGCATATCCCATGTAATGGAAGCTGTCATAGGCCGCTTCTCCCAAAAATTGGCATACGGGTCCCCTTTATCTACCAAAGCCCCTTTAAAACCTTTGATGTGGTATTTGTATGCTTCCCCCTTATCCATATCAGGAATAAACCCTTCCCAAATCCCTGAATTATCAAGTCGTACATACAAAGGATGGCTGTCTTTCTTCCAGTCATTAAAATTTCCTATTACATGCACTTTGGTTGCATTGGGCGCCCAAACCGCAAAATAATAACCAGGTGTACCCAGCACCGTGATGGCTTTATTTCCAAACAACTCATATCCACTATATAAAGTACCCTGTTGAAAATTGCGTATATCCTCTTCCGTGAGTAAGGAATAATTCCACACAGGTTTAGAACTGTCTACAAAATTGATTTCTTCATATTTTTTTTCAGTGCTGCTATTTTCCATAACCAAATTATTTTGTGGTGATATGCTTTTAGTAGGTTTTGCTGTTGCAGAAGAGGCTTGCTTTTTTACAACAGATGTATTTTTTACCGGTGATATTTTTACCGTTTGTTTTTTTGAAGTTGCCATTGATGTAATTGGTTTGACAAATGATGGTGTAATAAGCAATCTTTGATTTAACGTAAATTTAAGGATACTGTTTACGCAATATAGAAATATTTTAAGCAGATTTACGAAATCTTTCATAGATCCCAAACCAACAACTAACCATGAAAAAAACTACTGCCTTATTATTACTAATCCTGTGCCTTGTAAGTTATACAAAAGCACAAAATATTACCGGCAAAATATTCGACAGTACCAATAACAAGGCAATCTCCAATGCGGTGGTGGCTATCTTAAAACCCGTTGATTCCATCTTACTAAAATTTACCAGGACTGATAAAAACGGTGATTTTGTTTTGAAAAATGTACCTGCCGGCAAATATGTACTGATGGTTACCCACCCGGTATTTGCAGATATTGTTGATGATATCATTACCACTGCAGATGGCTTACAACTCAACACTGTAAAATTTATTCCAAAGAGTGTC
>CAXTPJ010000224.1:0-5803 GCA_964245855.1 uncultured Ferruginibacter sp.
AGGCACCCAATAATGCCTTTTTAAAATATTGATTCATCAATTCGCTTTTTTATAGAAGGAAAACGGTTGGTCTGCATTTGCTAATCCGCTGGTTTTGTTGGGTTGGCCACCCATTTCAAAATGGAGTGTACCGCCATTTTTTATATCATCATACTTAATCCAATTGTGCGTATAGGCGTTGCCGTTAAATGACGCTGACTGGATGTACACATTTTGTTTACTGTTGTTGTTTGCTTCGATGATAAACTTCTTTCCATCTTCCATGGTGATGGTTATTTTATTAAACACCGGGCTGCCCAATACATATTCATCTGTACCCGGACAAACACTGTAAATACCCATCGCACTCAACACATACCACGAAGACATGCCGCCCTGGTCTTCATCTCCGGGAAAACCATTCTCGGTGGCATTGTATAATTTACTCATCACTTCTCTTATGTGCGATTGCGTTTTCCAGGGTTCACCGGCATAACTGTACAAATAGATCAGGTGCTGTATTGGCTGGTTGCCATGCGCATACTGCCCGAGATTGGCGTTTACCATTTCCGTCATCTCATGTATCATGGTGCCATAGCTTCCTACATGCACTGTGTTGGGCATAGAAAAAACAGAATCGATCTTTTGCGTAAAGGGTTTATCACCGCCGGTTAAATCTATCAGGCCCTGTACATCCTGGAAAACTGACCAGTTATAATGCCAGGCATTTCCTTCGGTGTAAGGCCCGCCCCATGCAAACGGATCAAAGTTGGGTGTCCATTCACCGTTGGTTTGCCTTCCCCTCATCAGCCTGGCCCCGGTATCAAAAACATTTTTGTAGTTGTACATCTGTTTGGCAAATACTTCCTGGTAAAAATGATTTCCTGTCATCTTTGCCAGATTGTAAGCACAAAAATCATCATACGCATATTCCAATGTTTGTGCAGTAGAACCTTCCGATAATGGATACGGCACAAAACCCATCTGGAAATATTCTTTCCAGCCCTGGCGTCCATTTGCTCCTCCCCATGGGCCTTTGTTTGTTGCTTCATGATAATACGCTTTCAATGCAGAATCAGCGCTGAAATTACGGATACCTTTTGCCCAGGCATCAGCCAATAATGAAATGGCGTGATTGCCGAGCATGCCACCCGTTTCTCCCGGGGCAGACCAGGATGGTAACCAGCCGCATTGCTTCTGTGCGTCCAGCAAAGCCTGCATGTATTGCCCCTGCATGGTGGGATGTAAAATGTTGCTCAATGGAAATTGTGAGCGGAACGTATCCCAGAAACCATTGTCCGTGTACATATAACCGTTATGAACCTGGCCATCGTAGGGACTGTAATAAACCGGCCTGCCGGTTGCATCATACTCAAAAAATGTGTGAGAAAAAAGATTGGCCCGGAACATACAGGAGTAGAAAGTTGCTTTCTCTTCTTCTGTGCCTCCTTCTACCAAAACCCTGTTCAATAGGTCGTTCCAGATTTTGAAACCGGCATTTTTTGTTTCTTCGAATGATTTGAATTTGCCCAGCTCTTTATCCAGTGTAACACGGGCCTGTTCATCGCTGATGTAAGAAGAGGCAACTTTCGCCTGTACCGTTGCACCATCTGCAAATTGTACATAACCGCCAATACCTTCGCCTTCTACTGTTGTGCTATTTTTTGAAATATTGGTTCCTTTATTATCCCAGGTACCATAAGTTTTAAAAGGCTTATCGAAGCTGATAACAAAATGATTCTTGAAACCCTTCGGTACAAAAGAACCATTGGTTACATACCCACTGATGGTTTGATGTGCTGCATCAATTATAACGCTGCTCATTTTTATATAACCATCCAGCACAACATGGGCGGCCTTCCCCTTTGGGAAGCTAAACTTAAAATGGCTGCCACGTTCTGTTGGGGCAATTTCAGTTGTAAGCCCATTATCAAATGTTACTTTGTAATGATTTGGCTTTCCTGTTTCGTTTTCATGTTTAAAACTTGCGCCTCTTTTATTCTCATCAACGATCAACTCCCCTGCAACCGGCATTAAAGTAAACACACCATAGTCATTCATCCAGGGACTGCACTGGTGCGTTTCACCAAAACCACGGATGGTATTTTCGGAATATTTATACTTCCAGCCATCACCATTTTTACCAGTCTGCGGACTCCATGCATTCATGCAAAAAGGCAGGGCAGTTGTTGGATATGTATTGCCGGCAGATAATTCATATTTTGAATTGGTTCCCTGCAATGTGTTTACATACTTTACCAAGTCTATGCTTTGGGCTGTTACCATGTTTGCTACAAACAGCGCCCATGAAAATAAAATGTGTTGTTTCCTTATCATAATTGATCTGCCTTATTTATTGGTTACTTTCTCTATTGTTGCAACATAACCGCCATCCGCAACCATGTTGATCATTAATTCATCCCCGCCTTTAATTTGTTGTGTGATCTTTTTGTAATCCATTGCCTGCACATCCGCATTTACTCCATCCTGTATGATCGTTATTTTGTAAGCAACACCTGCTTCTAAAAAATCAGTAGGTACTGATAGATTGCGGGCTGTACTATTCGTCATGGCACCAATAAACCACTTGCCAGCTTTACGTTTTGCCGTTACCAGGTAAGCGCCTTCTTTTGCTTCCAGCGACCTTGTTTCATCCCAGGTAACGGGAACGCTGGTAATAAAATTCGTGCAGTCTGTTTCTCTTAAATAATTGAAAGGATTATCGGCCAGCATTTGTAACCCGCTTTCAAAAACGACATACATTGATAGTTGATGCGCCCTTGTACCGATGCTCATATCATTGGTACGGTTGCCATGATAATCGCCGGGATGGGTTGAGAACATGGCGCCGGGTGTGTAATCCATCGGGCCAACTGCATTGCGTAAAAAAGGCAGGTACACGTTATTGTTAGGTGTAGCTATTCCGCCTCTAATATTTCCTTCCATTCCAACTACTCCTTCGTAAGACAATACATTGGGATATTTAATTTCCAGGCCGGCCGGTTTAAAGGCTCCGTGAAAATCAACCAGGATATGATGCTTCGCTGCTTCTACTGCAACCCTTTCATAATAATTTACCATCCATTGATCGCTGCGATCCATAAAATCAATTTTCATTCCTGCAATGCCCCAGTCGTGCAATGTTTTAAAAACAGAGAAATTTCTTTCTACTGCGAGCCAGGTAAACCATAATAAGATATTGACATTCTTTGTTTTGCCATAAGCAATCAATTCTTTCAAATTAATTGTCGGGTTTGGCTCAAAGGGATTCATCGTAGTCTTAGCCCAACCTTCATCCATCAGTATATAAGGGATACCATGGCTTGAAGCAAAATCAATATAATACTTATATGTATCCTGGTTGTAACCGGATTTAAAATCTACACCGTACACCCTTGCATCATGCCACCATTCCCAGGTTACCTGGCCGGGTTTTACCCAGGAAAAATTATCGGTTGGAGCAGATGATAATTTAGTTACCATTTCATTCTCAACAATCTTTTCGTCTTTATCTGTTATGAGGAAAAAACGCCAGGGGAAATTCCTGGAACCTTTTGTCCGGGCAATGTAAGCTGCTTCTTTTTCAATTGTTACACTACGGTCTCCATCATCGCCAAATGCAATTGGTACTTTCGGAAATACAGCCTTAATTGAACTGCCACTTGTATTCTTCAAAAACATACAGGGATAATCAAACAGGTCAGCTTCTGACACTAAAATCTTGTATTTGCTGTCATTAAAGATTACCGGCAAAATACTCATGTACTGGCTGCTAATATCAGTCAATTTTTTTTGCTGATACAATACCTGGTAATCATTTTTAAATTGCTGTGCTTCGCTCCAGGTAGCAATGGTATTGTCGCTGAAATTAAATTGGGCATCTTCATTCAGCACATCCACCGAATCTTTTTTTGTGGTAATGAAACGATGTGCAATACCATCATTGTAAGCCCTGAATTCAACACTAAAATCATTTTTAAAATCAAGCTTTACAGCATTGCATTTATTTTTTACGATGGCATTTTTTAATGGAACAACCGGTTCAATTGATTCATTGACGGCAGTAAAAAATTGCTTTACCAGCTTTGCGTTTTCTCCCAATGTAGTATTGGATAACTGTAATGCCAGTGAATTATCTTTCATCAATACCGCTGCACCGGCCGTAACCGTATAATAAATTTTATCTTTTACAGTAATGGATACGCTGATCTTTTTATCAGGAGAAGACAATACAATTGCCTGCTGACTGTGAACAGTAATGGAAATAAATACTAATGATATGCAGGTTGCTATCTTTTTCATGTTACTGGCTCTTTCCCCAATTGTTATTTGGCTGGTTACCCATTTGTAATTCCAATACACCGCCTTTAGCAATATCCGTATGGCTGATAAAGCAATAAGGATAAGGCTTTCCGTTGAGCGTTGCACTTTGGATGTAAATATTTTCCGGTGAATTATTTTTTGCGATGATGGTAAAAGTTTTACCACTGGCATATTGTTTATCTAACTGAATAACCACTTTATTAAAAACAGGACTGGTGATCTCGTAACGAAGATTGCCGGCAGCGATGGGATGGAAACCGCTTGCTGCTAAAATATACCATGCGCTCATTTGGCCAACATCCTCATTGCCTACCAAGCCTTCCACTTTGTTATGATATGCCCTGCTGCAAATAGCCCTTGTCCATTTTTGTGTCAGCCATGGCGCCCCAACTCTATTAAACAAAAACGGTACATGATGCACCGGTTCATTGGCATGATTGTAATATTCATTCCACATCATATTCTCCGGGGTTTTTTCAAATAGGTTGGTAAGGTCGGCAATTACTTTTTCATTGCCACCCATTAATTGTACCATGCCCTCTACATCATGCGGTACAAACCAACCTTGCTGATAAGGATTACATTCGATAGAGCCATACCAATCTTTCATGCGGCCTTCAGCAGGCATGGGTTCCCAATTGCCATCCTTCATTTTCGGTCTGAACCAGCCGGAAGCGGTGTCAAAAATATTACGATAACTCTGCGCCCATTTGCGGTATTTGATCTCATCATTTTTTTTATTCAGCGCCTTTGATAAATCAGCCAGGCAACTTTCTGAGAAAGCATATTCCAATGTATTGGAAATGCCGAATGGCTCATACGTATATCCTCTTTCACCATTACCAAATTTTTCTGTTGTGTTCACCGCATACTCATATGCTTTAGGCACATTGAAGTTGCGGATGTTTTTTGCATACGCATCTGCAATCACCGGTATAGCTGGATTACCAATCATGCAGCCGGTATAAGCATTCAGCAGTTCCCATCTTTCCAAATAATGTTTGCCGCTTTGATCGCCCATTTCTACCAAAGAATTTACCAGGTCGTTGATCACCGTTGGATTGATGATGGTTTGCAATGGCATCTGGCTGCGGAAAACATCCCAGCCACTAAACACAGTACGTTTGGTGAATTGTTTACTTTGATGGATTTTATTATCAGCGCCAATATAATTTCCGCTCACATCCTGCATGGACCGTGGATCAATCATGGTATGATACAGCGCTGTATAGAAAACCTTTTTCTCTTCTGCTGTACCGCCATCAACTTTAATCTTATTCAGTGCATTGTTCCAGAGGAAAATGGCTTTGTTGTGTACTGCATCAAAATTCCAGTCTTTTACTTCTGCTTCGAGGTTTGCTTTTGCACCGGCGATATTGGTGAACGATATTCCCGCTTTTAACAACACTGCTTCATTTGCTTTTGTTTCAAATTCAGTGTAAAAACCCAGGTGCTTCCCCTCTTTTTGCTTTACCTTTTTTTAAACAACGGATTCGCCTAT
>CAXTPJ010000225.1:0-5803 GCA_964245855.1 uncultured Ferruginibacter sp.
ATTGGGCAACCCGCTGACATTGGTAAAACAGCGGTTTTCCTGGCCTCCGATGATGCTGCTTTTATGCTGGGCGCAGAACTCGTTGTTGACGGTGGTATGACCTACCTGGCCAAATAAATTTCCGATAACAAATAAAAAAATACAAAAATGAGTAAGCTAACAAATAAAGTTGCCATCATTACCGGGGCGTCAAAAGGAATTGGTGCAGCCATTGCAAAACACTATGCTGCAGCAGGGGCTAAAGTGGTGGTAAATTATGCATCAAGCAAAGCTGGAGGAGATAAAATAATAAAAGAAATATCTGATCTTGGAGGCATTGCCATTGCTGTGCAGGCCGATATATCGAAAGAGGCGGATGTAACAAGGCTTTTTGAAGCAACAATAACAGCTTTCGACAGGCTGGATATTTTGGTAAACAATGCGGTGTTTCAACAATTTTTGCCCATTGAGCAGGCATCGGCGGAGGCTTTTCATCAGCATTTTAATGTGAATGTGCTGGGGCCTGTATTTACTATCCAGGCAGCGTTGAAAGCATTTGGTGATAAGGGTGGCAATATTATCAATATCAGTTCTGGTGCCAGCAAATCGCCTATGGCAGGGGTTGCCTTGTATTCTGCCACCAAAGCAGCATTGGATGCCATCACTATTTCTTTATCGAAAGAATTGGGTACTAAAAACATCCGCATCAATTCTATTTTGCCGGGCGCTACAGCAACGGAAGGCGCAGCCAGCGCTGGCGTTACGGCCGGCAGTGACTATGAAAAAATGTTTATTGCCAATACACCGCTTGGCCGCAGGGGGCAGCCTGGAGATATTGCGAAAGCTGCTGTATTCCTGGCCTCGGATGATGCAGCCTGGATTACAGGCGAACAGCTTGCCGTTTCGGGCGGTATGTATGGTTTTTAAATTTGAAATGCTAACAAATGAAGCAGGAACAATTGGCAATACTTAAAGTACTGCTCAATGAATAATACCCGGTGTCAAAAAAGCCAAAGCATTTGCTTTGGCTTTTTCGTTCTGCCTACATCGAAGTTATCCTTTCCTCTTCCAGGTCGATCTGGTACAACTGCATGCGGATGATTTCTTCATCGATGGCAATCTCTTTATTGAGTTCTGTTAAATAAGCCCGTTGTGATTCCAGCATTTCCAAAAAAATCTTCTTGGTCTTTTCATTCATCCAGTCATCTTCAGCAGCTTTGCTTTTCTCTTCCCAATATTGTAATATTTTTTGAAGGCCGGCATGGTTGTGCAATTCGTTGTCGTATTTGTTTTTGAGAAACCGGTAACTATGTTCCCTCAAACCTTTTTTAACCTTTTGCCTTGTATCTTCCGGGGAGCCTTCGTTGATACCGCCATTGAATAACCCTGTGCGGTTGATGAAGTATGGTAGTGTAAGGCCCTGTACCACCAGGGTAAGCAATATAACAGTGAAAGTTATAAACAGGATAAGGTTGCGGTAAGGAAAATCGGCTCCGTTCAATGTTACGGGTATGGCCAATGCAGCAGCCAGCGAAACCACTCCCCTCATGCCCGTCCACCCCAGCAGCAACGGTATTAAAAACCGCCGCTTATTTGAACTGGCCGTTGGCATAACGCCCGGCCGGAAAATATAGGTGGCCAGCATGGCAACATATGAACTTATGATGCGGGCCAGGATGAGTACACCGGTAACCAACACGCCATAGCCGATAGCGGTTGACAGGGGAATCCCTTTTGCTTTTAAACCATCTACTATTTCCGGCAACTCTAAACCTATGATCAAAAACACCAGGCCATTCAGGATAAATACAAAACTCTCCCACACACTGTAGCCCCTGATGCGGCTGGTGCTGTTTAAAAAGACCAACCGTTTGGCAGACATGTACAAACCGCCAGCTACCACCGCCAATACGCCGGAGCTATGCAATTGCTCTGCTATCCAGTACATAAAGTATGGTTCAATAATGGTAAAAGCTATATCCGAAGGTGCATCGGTTGGTAAAATTTTATGGGCCTGTACAAAAAGCCAGGCCAGTGCAAGCCCAATGGCTGCGCCGCCTATTACCATCCACAAAAAATTAAGTGATGCATCCTGCCATACAAACTGACCAGTGCCGACTGCCACCAGTGCAAACCGAAAAATAATCAATGAAGAAGCATCGTTCAACAAACTTTCACCTTCCAGAATGGCTGAGGTAGATTTAGGGATCTTTACAAATTTTGTAATGGCGCCTGTACTCACCGCATCCGGTGGCGATACAATGCCACCCAACAAAAAACCCAGCGCTATGGTAAACCCGGGAATAAAATGATTGGTAACAATTGCCACCGACAAGGCTGTAAAGAAAACAACCAAAAAGGCAAAACTACCGATGATTCGCCACCACTTCCTCATTTCTTTAAAAGAAATAGACCAGGCCGCTTCAAACAACAACGGTGGCAGGAAAATAAAAAAAATGAGGTTGGGATTGATTTTAAGCATTGGCAGGCCGGGAATAAAACTAACGAGCAAACCAGCCACCACCAGCAATATTGGATAGGCTATCTTTAATTTGGTGGCCCACATTTCCAGCAGCACTATGCCAGCGATCATTGCCAAAAAGAAAGGAAGAATATTGTGCATTAAAGGTTTTTGTTTAAAATTATTTAAAAAAAGCTAAATCGAAATCAATGTAGTTTACTTAAGAAAAATCACAAAGCCGCCAGGAAAGAAAAAACGCAAAGAAGAGAAATAAAACTTTGCATCTTCGCACTATTTGCCCTGAAAAAATTACCAGTAGGCAATATCAGCATAAAAAATTGCTACTCTACACTAACAACACCGGTTATAAAAACCTCACCAATAACTAACAGTGACGAATAAACGAATTTTTATCGGCAAGTTATTGTAACTACCATTTATTTCTCATGGTGCTAAACCCTCTATCTACAAAACAACCTGCTTATACCATCTTTATTGTTCCAAGGATTTAATTAATTCAAGCGTAAAAAAGCAATATCCATCTAAATTAACCTCATTGATTGTATATTACAATTACTTCCTAAATCTTACTATATGTACACCGCACGCAAACTCTCTTTCAAATTCATCATTCGTTTTGCCTGGAAACCGCTGCTGTTCTTTTCGGTTTATGCCATCACCATCGTATGCCTGTATGAACTGGCGGGGTTTCATTTTCTTGCGCTGCCTTTTACCCCCATCGGGTTGGTAGGAACGGCCGTGGCATTTTATGTTGGTTTCAAAAACAACTCCTCTTACGAGCGGCTTTGGGAAGCCCGTAAAATATGGGGGGCCATCGTAAACATCAGCCGCAGTTTCAGCGTGTTGCTGCTTGATTACCTGCAACCCTCCTCTATCATGAACGATGATGCTTTACAGGAACACAAACGGATCATCATCCACCGCCATCTTGCCTATATCAATGCCGTTCGCATACAATTACGCCAACGGCAGATATGGGAGCTGAAAGACGATCCATTTACCACCATTGTAACAGAAGATACACCCTTTGTAAATCAAAATCTGTTGCAGGAGATCAAACATTATTTACATTCCGATGAGGCTGAAACATTGTACAACCTCAGCAATACCGCCACACATATTTTGCGGAAGCAAAATGAACACATTAACTTTTTAGCCTCTCAGGGCTGCATTGATAGTTTTAAACAGGCGCAGTTGGGTAACATCGTTGCTTCATTGTACGACCAGCAGGGCGCCTGCGAACGCATCAAATCTTATCCTTTTCCAAGACAGTACGCACACTTCAGCGAAACATTTGTATGGATACTGGCCACCGTACTGCCATTTGGCTTAACCGGTGAACTGGCAAGATATGGCGGTGATGCCTGGGTGTGGATGGCCATTCCCATGAGCGTTGTTATTTCATGGATATTTTATGTGATGGAACTTATTGGCGACCGTAGCGAAAACCCTTTTGAAAATGGTGTAAATGATATACCGATGACGGCCATTTGTCGCACCATAGAAATAGACCTTCGGGAAATGCTGAGTGAAAAAGACATTCCTGCAAAAGTGCAGCCGGTGAACAATATTGTGATGTGATAAAAACAAACTGAATATTCAACATTATACATCACACAAAGACGCAAAAAAAACGTAAAGAGAAGAAAGATAAGGTTGCAGCTTGGCCGGTTTGTATTCTTTCATAAAAAAGTTGTTACGTCAATGATGTTAAGGTATTACACATCATTCAATTGGCAAATGCCTGCATGGCTTCGGTAGGTTTACCGCTGTTATCAAAAGCGCCCAGCGTATATCCCTTCCAGTTATTATATGCTTGTGGTTCCCAATACAATACTCCCAAACCTTTGGAAGAAGTTACTGACTTCACTTTAATGATAAGATCAGTAACAAATGATTTGCATGCAGCAGGCTGATCCCAGGGCATACCCACTTCTACTATCATTACATCTTTATTGTAACGGGAAACCATGTCGTTCATATTGGTTAAACACTGGCTGTTGAGTGTTGCCCAATTGGCAACGGTTGGATACATTGACATACCAATGATATCATACCTTGCACCGTTTGTTGCCAGCCCATCAAAGATCCACCGGAACATTGAATTGTCCCATCCATTTGAAATATGTACGATCACTTTTGCTGAAGGAAATACTGCTTTAACAGCATCGGAACCGCTGTTGATCATTTTTGCAAAACTGCCCATATTATCCGATGCTTTTCCTTCGGGCCACAGCATACCATTGTTGGTTTCATTGCCTACCTGCACCCACTCAGGGCTAACATCATTATTTTTTAAAGCTGTTAAAACAGCAGTGGTATGGCTGGCAATGGAATCCAGCAAACCGTTCAATGGCAAAGCACTCCATGCTGCAGGTTTTGTCTGCTGCCCCGGATCGGCCCATGAATCACTGTAATGAAAATCGATCATTACTTTTAACCCGGCATTTTTTGCCCTGATGGCTTTGGCTACCACATCTGCCTGGTTGTTCCATAAAGGCGAAGGATTTACCCAAACCCGCAGGCGGATGGCATTCATACCAAGCGACTTCATTAGCAGCATACAATCTGTTTCAACTCCGGCTGCGATAAATAATTTTTTATTCTCCGATTCCATTTCAGTTATCCAGCTTACATCTGCGCCTTTTATAAAAGCTGAAGGAACCGGTGGAACAACGATGGGCTTTTGTTGAGCACTGTCTTTTTTACAACTTAACAACGCCAGTAAGAGCAACGTTAAGTAAAGAAATGGTTTTGTTGATAAATACATACCTGTTATTGAGCAGTAAAAATAACTATTATTCTGGCAGCATTAATCCTGTAGTTATACACACCTACTTATCGCCAGCAGTAAAACGCATTATGCTTACTGCTCATCAAAATAATAACCTGCGGTTAGAGGATGGCAAAAAATAACCTGAATGGGTGATAAAAATTACGATTGAAAAAATGTTCCAGTAAAACGCTTTTTATTCTCCATATTTAAAAAAACAGGGCATCATGGAAGTTGATATAGACTTTAAAACGGGGATTTATCCTACTACCAAAATTGAGCCGGTAAGCACATCTCATGAAATTATATAAATCAAAATAAGAATTGTATAAAAAAGCAATGGCAGGTGTAAACAAATCCGGTTGAATTGCAACAAAATCATAGCGGGGGAAGCGTAAATCAAAAGGTAGTGCCTTTTTCCGGTTCGCTGTCCACACCAATCTTGCCACTGTGCCTTTTGATAATTTCTAAACTGATGTATAACCCCAAACCCAGGCCGGGATCTTTTTTCCCGGAATGATCAATGCGGTAATACCTGTCAAAAAGATAAAGGAGTTTATTCGAGGCAA
>CAXTPJ010000226.1:0-5797 GCA_964245855.1 uncultured Ferruginibacter sp.
CCGTTTTTATCACGGCTTCTCACATTTTACTTTAAGCGAAAACTGGATTGCTGCTGCCGCAGGAAAGTTGTTGAAAGAAGATTATGCCTGTAAAGTACAACCCGAAAAAATTATACAGCAATCCAATGCAGCCTGCTCTCAACAATCATTGGTGATGATGGCGGTATTGCGGGAAAAAAATATCAGTTACCGTGCTGTTGGTTTTCCTCATCATTACGCCATGGAAGTGGCAGTAAATAATGAATGGTATTATTTTGATGCCAACATGGAGCCGGTGATGAACCAAAGCCAACGGAAGGAAACCAACTGGAAACTGCAGAACGACAGCCTTAAAAAATATTATGATACCGGCAAGCATGAAAACCTGGACTACCAGTTTGGGAAAGGGTTAACTGCTACTACCGGCATTGTAAACGAAGTGCCCGCAAGCAATGCAAGGATGTTTCATATTGTTACAGGCATATTGTCAAAAATTTGCTGGCTGTTTCCTGTCCTGCTCTTGTATTATCGCCCACGTTTTTCGTTTAACCGGCCTTTTGTTGTTTTTAATTTCAAAAGAAAATCACCTTCATTTTCGCTGGCTTCTTAATTGGCAGTAAGCTTTTAATTATATTACAGTTTGTTATTTAATTCAAGATAAAACAGACTGTTTTGATCTCCGCAATACATAGCAAACTTCCCAACGTAGGCACTACCATTTTTACGGTGATGAGCGCTTTGGCCAATGAGTGCAAAGCCATTAACCTTGGCCAGGGCTTCCCGGATTTTATGATGGACGAAAAGTTGGTCAGCCTGGTGAACAAAGCCATGCAGGAGGGCAATAACCAATACACCCACATGAATGGTCTGCCCATGTTACGGGAACGCATAGCCCAAAAAGTAGAGGCATTGTATAGTACAATAATAAACCCTGATACCGATATCACTGTTACTCCGGGCGGCACCTATGCCATCTATACAGCATTAACAACAGTGCTGCAGCCGGGTGACGAAGTCATTGTTTTTGAACCGGCTTATGATAGTTACATCCCAAACATTGAAATCAATGGGGCTGTTCCGGTATTGATACCCCTGCAGTTTCCCGATTATACGATCGACTGGGAAATGGTGAAACAAAAGGTCACTCCTAAAACAAAAATGATCATCCTCAATTCACCACACAATCCAACAGGCAGTGTATTGAATCAACAGGATATACAGCAGTTAACAAACATTGTAAACAATACCGGTATTTTTATTTTAAGCGATGAAGTGTATGAGCATTTGATATTTGATGGCTTGCAGCATAAAAGTATTTTACGTTATCCCCAACTGCTCGAAAGAAGTTTTGTATGTTTCTCTTTCGGCAAAACATATCATTGTACCGGCTGGAAGATGGGCTACTGCATTGCGCCATCGGCCTTGATGAAAGAGTTTAGAAAAGTACACCAGTTCAATTGCTTTAGTTGCAACACACCTGTTCAATATGCACTGGCAGAATTTATTCAGCACAAAGAACACTATTTAAATCTTGGAATAGAAATTCAGCAAAAACGGGATCATTTTCAGTGCTTGATGAACGAAACTAAATTTAAAGCATTGCCTTCTTTCGGAAGTTATTTTCAATTGTATCAGTACAATGATATCACCGATGAAAGGGAGAAAGATTTTGCCATCCGCCTTACTAAAGAGTATGGCGTTGCTGCTATACCGGCCTCCGCTTTTTATCTCAATGAAACAGATAACAAAGTGCTGCGCTTTTGCTTTGTAAAAAAAGAACAGACGATAGAGAAAGCTGTTAACCGCCTGATAAAACTTTGATACGCTATATGATAAAATTAGTACTCACCATTGCACTGCTGTTTTCCTGCAGCGATCATACCGGATCAATCAACACAATAAAAGATTCAACCCAACAACAAAGGCTCCAGCCAAAGCAAACGATAGCCGCAAAAGAAATTGTATTGAATAACTCAAGCAATGCGATCGTATTAACACCGCATAAAATACAATTACAAAAAGGTATTTCGTTCGATGTAAACATTCCTGTTGGATACAATATCAGCGTTGCTGCTGAAGGATTAAAACGACTTCGTTTTTTGGCCAAAAGTCCCGATGGAAAATTGTTTGCTACAGACATGTACGATCGCAGCGACAACAAAAAAGGCCGGGTATTAATTTTTGATCAATGGAATGAAGCCACACACCAATTCAGCAACATCGTCACTTACCTCGATGGCCTGCACAACCCCAACCAGGTAGCTTTTTACAATGGTTACCTCTATGTAGCAGAAACAGATAAACTCAAAAGGTATATTTATAAAGCCGGTGATGTAAAACCATCAGCAACACCGCAGGTGATCGCCACATTTCCTGATTATGGGTTGAGTTATAAATACGGCGGCTGGCATTTAACGAGAAGCCTGTGCTTCAACAATGATAAACTATATGTGAGTGTTGGCAGCAGTTGCAATGCCTGTGTTGAATCGGAAGAAATAAGGGCTACTGTCATAGAAATGGACCCTGACGGAACGGATAAAAAATATTATGCCAAAGGATTAAGAAATGCCGTAGCCATAAAATGGATCGGTGGAAAATTATGGGCCACCAATATGGGGCGGGACTTGATTGGCCCGGATAAGCCGGAAGATTTATTTATGACCATTAATGAAAACGGTTATTATGGCTGGCCATTTTATTTTCAATACCAAAATAAAATTTATGAGGACAAACAGTTTGCAGATTCTACCAGGGCCGCCTTTGTAAAAAAGCCGCCGGTAGCATTCGCAGGTTTTAAAGCACACAGTGCCCCGTTGGGTTTTGATTATTTAAAAGATTTCAATGACAAAGATTTGCAGAATAGTTTTTTGGTTTGCCTGCATGGCAGCACCAGCGTGTGAAGGCAGCGGGGCAACAGTGTTATAAAAGTAATTGGCGGTAATCAATATGTTGATATTATAACCGGGTTTTTAACCGGCAAAACGGAGAAGGACCGCCATGGCCGCCCTTGTGATATTTTAATGAATAACCAGCAGTCTTTCTTTTTTACAGATGACCTCAACGGTGTACTGTATTATGTGTGGAAATAATTTTATCGTCACCGTTGAAATGTAATTTCAGTGATGAATACTGATCTTATCAACCCAAACATTGTTGCCGGCTACCAGCCTCACTAAGTATTCACCATCAGTTAATGCATCAAGACTGATGGAATGTTCCCCGTTGATCAGTTTCATTTTATGTCCCTGCGGAAGAAGATAATACATCAATGGCCATAGTGACTGTAAAAGATGCTTTCGGAAGAGTGGTGCTGAATACCAATGTGAAAATTTACGGTGGAAAAATCCGCACGCAGATCAACCTGCAGGCACAGGCCGATGGTATTTATTTTATCACTTTGCAAAGTAAAGAAGAGCATAAAACAATAAAGGTGTTGGTACACAGGTAAACAATAGCGGGACAAAAAAATCCCGGCTCTTTGCCGGGATTTTTTTGCTTATAATGTTTTCTAACTGAATAAATACTCCACATCTGCTTTGCTCAATGCCTTCACAAAATTGGCGTCATCACTGATCAGTTCGCTGGCCAGTTTTTTCTTGCGTTCCTGTAATTGCAAAATTTTATCTTCGATGGTATCGATGCAGATCATGCGATAGGCAAAAATATTTTTCGTCTGCCCGATGCGGTGCGTACGGTCAATGGCCTGTTGCTCTACCGCCGGGTTCCACCATGGGTCAACAATGTACACATAGTCGGCCGCCGTAAGGTTCAAACCCACACCACCTGCTTTCAATGAAATCAGGAACACCCTGCTTTTATCACCGTTCTGGAAATTTTCAATGGCTTTCTGCCGGTCGTTGATATTGGTGCTGCCATCAAAATATTCATACGCAATTCCTTCTTCTTCCAGCCTGGTGCGTATCAATGCAAGCATACCCAAAAACTGGGAAAAGATCAACGCTTTGTGTTCGCCTATATTCTCTGTAATCTCCCTTGTTAACTCATCTAACTTAATACTATGGTTAGGATATTTTTCTTCTTCATTTAAAATTGCCGGGCTATCACATATCTGGCGCAGTTTCATCAACCCCTGTAAGATGGTCAGTTGCGATTTATCGATGCCTTGCTGATCAATAGTGCCCATGATCTTATCCCGGTAACTGTTGCGGTATGCATCGTAAATTTTACGCTGTTCCGGATCCATTTCGCAGAACAAAATGGTTTCCGTTTTTTCAGGCAAATCTTTCGCCACCTGCTCTTTTGTACGCCTCAATATAAAAGGGAACAACAGCTTGCGTAAATGTTCTTTTTGTTCCTGTTCGCCAAACTTATCGATCGGTGTAGCAAACTCATTCCTGAAAAATTCCATGCTGCCCAGCAAGCCGGGGTTCAGGAAATTCATCTGGGCAAAAATATCAAACGTGTTATTCTGCAACGGCGTACCGCTCATACAAACCCTATTTTTTGCATTCAGCAAACAGGCCGCTTTGGTAACTTTTGATGCAGGGTTTTTAATGGCCTGGCTTTCATCCAGCACCACGTAATCGTATTCTATTTTCAGCAACACCTGTATATCGCTTCGCAATGTACCGTAGGTTGTAATAATGATATTGGCCTTTTGCAATTCGGTTAAATCCCTGGTACGCATACTGCCATGGTGAATGAGCCAGGTAATATCCGGTGTAAATTTTCTTATTTCATTTTCCCAGTTATAGATCAGCGTGGTAGGACAAATAACAATCGCTTTTAAACGGCCTTCCTTCGTCTTGTAATGTTGCAGCATGGTCAATGCCTGCACAGTTTTACCAAGCCCCATGTCATCTGCCAAAATACCGCCCCAGCCTACATCGTTCAAATAACTGAGCCATTGATAGCCGGCTGTTTGATACGGACGTAAAATTGGTTGCAAATGTGCAGGGGCAGGTATATCGGGAATGTTTTTAAACTCCCTCAGCCGCTCATATTTTTCATCCAGCGCAAAACTTAATTCGGTGGCATCCCTGTTTTCATACAGTTCATCTATCACACTCATGTGGTATTTCGATAACCGTAGTTTATCGCTTTTGCCATCGCCTACTTTAAACAACAGGGAATAACGCTGCAGCCATTCATCCGGTAAAATACCCAGTGTGCCGTCCGCCAACTGCACAAAAGATTGTTTGGCAGTCAACGCTTTTTTAATATCGGCTATGCCTACCCGTTGCCCTTCAAAATCAATTTCTACTTTGGCGTCAAACCAATCAAGGCCACTGCTAACATGAATGTGTGTAGAAGGCCTGGCCGTATTGAAACGGAAGTTGCGCAATGCTTCAAAACCAAACACCGGCACTTTGGCTTCCTTCATGGCATCTACAAATAAAAAGAACCAGTTGTTGCGCAATACATCAGCGCCTTTTAAAATCAGGCTGTTGCCTTCCTGTGGTTTAATAAAAGAAGAGTGCAATGCTTCCAGCGAGCTGATGAATTTTTGCTCTGCTTCTTTGTTGCGGTGTATCACCAAAATTTTATCGCCATCCGGTATGGTGATGGTTTCTTTATCGTTGGGTTTTGTTTCAAAACCTTTGTAAGAAAAAATGGGCTGAAACACAAGGTAGTCGCCCTTTTCCTGCAGCATCACTTTTGCTTCCGGCTCGCCGCTCTTGATCTCTTTCACCAGCGATTTATCAAACTCAACCTGGTACTCTTTGGTCAACGGCAAAATGGTTTTCTGCATCTGGGCCGACCAGTTTTCTTTGCTCAGTTTAATGCTGCCGTTTTTGATGAATTTTTCTGCCTGCAAGGCATCTTCCGGTTTTTGCCACAGGTAAAAAACATGGTT
>CAXTPJ010000227.1:0-5762 GCA_964245855.1 uncultured Ferruginibacter sp.
TGCCAAGTTTGCACAAATCTGTACAGAATCCGGTATTAAGGTTATCGGGCCAACACCAGAGATGATCAATTCCATGGGTGATAAGGTAACTGCCAAAGCGACGATGATCAAAGCAGGTGTACCGGTGGCTCCTGGCGTGGAAGGCTTGCTTGAAAGTGTGCAGCATGCAAAAGAGTCAGCATCGCAAATTGGCTACCCGGTAATATTGAAGGCAACCGCTGGTGGTGGTGGAAAAGGTATGCGGGTAGTTTGGAGCGAAGAGGAAATTGAAAAAGCTTATGAGAATGCCAAAACTGAGGCAGCGGCCTCTTTTAAAAACGATGGCATTTACATGGAAAAATTTGTAGAGGAGCCACGCCATATTGAGATACAAATTGCCGGCGACCAGTTTGGTAATGTTTGTCATTTAAGCGAACGGGATTGTAGTATCCAACGTCGTCACCAAAAGTTAGTAGAAGAATCTCCCTCTCCTTTCATGACGCCCGAATTGCGGGAAAGAATGGGTGATGCGGCAATTAAAGCTGCCAGCGCCATTAACTATGAAAGTGTTGGTACCATTGAGTTTTTGGTAGACAAACACCGCAATTTTTACTTCATGGAAATGAACACCCGCATCCAGGTAGAACATTGTGTTACGGAGGAAGTAGTAAGTTATGATTTGGTAAAAGAGCAGATCAAAATAGCTGCAGGCCATAAAGTAAGCGGCAGAAATTATTATCCGCAGATGCATGCCATTGAATGCCGCATCAATGCGGAAGATCCTTTTAATGATTTTCGTCCGAGTCCGGGCAAAATAACCGTATTGCATACCCCAGGTGGACATGGTGTAAGGGTTGATAGCCATGTGTATGCAGGTTACAGTATTCCTCCATTTTACGATAGTATGATTGGCAAACTGATTACGGTAGCACAAACCCGTGAAGAAGCCATTGACACTATGCACCGGGCATTGAGCGAATATGTAATCGAAGGCGTAAAAACAACCATTCCATTTCATTTACAATTGATGGAAAACGAAGATTTTCGCAATGGAAATTTCACTACAAAATTCCTGGAGAGTTTTGTTATGGAAAAAGTATAAAATACATGAGTTGCAATTTATAATGAGCTGTTTGGCAAAGGCCAAACAGCTCTATTTTTTAACAGAAATATTATTCCTATAGTATGAACCTCACCGTACAGTAAAACATTTTTTAGCTTAGCTAATGAGGATAGCTTTTGCAACGACCATGTTTCTGTATTCTAACAGGACGAAATTCAAGGCTTGTTTGTTTTTGATTCTCCTGCAATTATATTTCTGCGGCAATTGAGTATTGAGATCACATTGATTTAATTCAATTGGACCAAACTTTGTTTTATACACTTCAACTAATTCCGATAAAGTTATGTCCACGTTTTTATCAACCAAAGTTTCTATGCCAGGCAAAGTAACTTTTGGTTGATTGACCAATTCTTTTACAAAGATGGATTTTTTACACATCAAAGTTTCGTTGGTTTTGTTGAGGTATGCCGCCGCACCCAACGCAACGATCCGGTTAGTTTTCTATATTTTCGAAGCAATGAGTCTTTCTCTTCAAAAACCAATATTGACAGGTATTTTAATCATTTCAAAAAAAAGATAAAGCCTAGTTTGTGAAGAGAATTAATTTTGTATTTAACATCCTCATAAAATACCTGTTCTCCTATATGATGCATTGGAATAAATACAATTTTTTTTCATCAATGGAATATTTAACAAAGTGAGCCTTTTCTTTAAAAACACCTAACTCGATTAGCTTCCACTTTATTGTACAGGAAGAAAAAATTGATATGAAATAAAAAAGAGATTATTGTTTTCATTAAATGATGAAAAGGTTATCTAGTCATTTCAATTTGTTTCTCATTGATCATTACGTTTCCCAAACTGATAATTTTTCATCAGGGGATTCAATTTTGCAGTTATAAATGCCGCATTTTATTTGCAGGCTGCACTCTTTTTTTTCTGGGTTTTATTGCTATTAGATATTATCGTTCACCGGATTTTTTTTAAATACTTGCTTGAGTTTAAATGCAAAAATTGCAGTAAGCTCTTTAAAGTATTATGATATGACACTATAGTTGAAGCCATCTACATGACCATGCAACAGGGCTGTTTATATAAATTGTTACTTAATCAAATTTGCCTTCAAAAACTTTTCTCATGTTGATTTTCATTTAACATTACAAATAGGCTTCGGGTATAATATTGAATCTATTTCTACCTGTTGGCGGAATTAATATGCAAAATAAACTCAGACATACCTTAAAGCTTCAAATTTATATTATTTTTGTTGAATGGACATAGTGATGTTACGGTCGGTAGGTAGTATGACCATAGAATTAGATGCGGTTACAGGCAAACCATTTTCGATTAGTTCGAGAAAGAAAGAGTTAAAGGAGGGAGTTGATTACGTACTCGAGAACCTTGACGAAAGTGGAGTTTATGTAGCTCAAAAGAATGTGCCTGGGAAACAAAAATTTTCTTAGGGAAACAGGGGAGAATATTTTCCCCTGTTATTTTAATGCATATTTGATTTGACCAATAGGCTTATCATTTATGAACTTGTTCAAATAATTAAGCGTTGTCATTCCACTAATTTTTGCGAGTATGCGTGTCCGGTAGCCTTGAAATGATTTGGCATAATTTCGTTGAATCATAAATTGGTCACACAACTGTGAGAAAATTGTTTCAACACGCTTACGGATTTTTCTAAATACATAAGGCAATTTCTGAAATTCTTTTTGGTTGCCTCTTTTACCGGTTCTTACCTTTATATTTTTCTCGTCTGATAACTCTTTATGCAATTCTTTGCTGATATATCCTTTATCGCCGATCATATCACAATCTTTAAATTCCTCTTTGATGTCTTTCAGAAAATTCACATCGTGGACGGAGGCAGGAGTGATATCGATCATTTGTAAAACTCCAGCAGGCGATGTTACAGCATGTATTTTATAACCATAATAATGCTTGTTTTGAGCAGCGCAGAAGCCTCTGTTGGGGGCAACCTCTATAGGGTCATTGTGAGATTTACCTAATTTATTTCTTTCAGCCCTGGCCATTTTGCAAATTTCCAAAGGCATACTATCAACTGCAAACACATTGACATCGGCATTCAACTTTGTTGCCAAGCGCTCCCTGGCAATTTCTTGCAACTTGAATAAGATTTTCCGTCTGTCATTAAATTGTCTACGGCTGATTATATCAGGAAACTTGTCTTGGTATTCAGCATTTAATTTGGTAAATAATAAAAGTTCCGAATCGATTCCCAAGCACTCAGCAGTAACACTTAATGTAATTACATCAAGGTCTGTGAATTTCGCTACTGGTCCAGGACGCAAAAGATTTTCGGATACAGGCAACACATCTGCTAAAACTCCTTTTAGCACAATTTTGATTTTGTCAAAATTTTTTTTGATGCAGTGCATGGGTGTTGGGTAAAACCGAAAAGGACATTTCCGGTATCAATATTTGCATTTTCCCAATCCAATTACTACCTTTATGGCAGCATAAAGGGATTGGGTGCCGACAACTTTGGTTATCAGCATTAATCTATTTATCGTATATAAAGAAGCCTCTCGGTCGCCAAACTAAGGAGGCTTTTTTTATTTAGTAGAAATCCATTTATATCTGTTGCCTTTAAGTCCTGCCACTTTTTCTACACTTACTACTTTGTCCCGAACCAGTTTATTAAAAATGACGGATAAGTTTTTTATAAGTCTTGTTTTTTCTTCATCACTAATAGAATCATAAAGTATGTCGATTACATCAACTGTTTGAACAGGCTTTTCAGCTTTCTTCATAAACTCTCTGATGTATTCCTTCGTTAATGGCTGGTTTTTTTTTATCAAATTAGGAATAGTAGATAAGAAGTTTAAATACTTTCCTTTTTCTGTATGCAGTGATTCAATTTCTGTTTTTAAACGTTCAACTTGCTTCAGTTTTTTTTGAATATCCCTGTCAATGGTTTTAATAAATCCCTGGACGTCTTCAGTTACTGATCTTTTAAATTCTTCCATGCACCAAATATAATTCATTTTCCAATGGGAAAACAAAAACAGATAAAAATATTTTTCTTTTCCCAATTAAAAATGCGTTCTTACTAACCGGAGAAAGGGAAAATCCACGCCTGCTTTGATAGTAACTGAATTAAAAAGTATGATTAACAATGCTTATCCACCATGCTGCCAGCAATACCCACCTGATCGTGCAGTCCTGGAGCACCGGTATCCCTTTTTTGTAATTGCAGCACATTGACTTGAATAGGACGGAGTATAGTCAGTTTTTTTAGTTTTTGCTGAAGAAGTATTTTCTGGATTGCTGTTACTGCCATAACTGCTGGTATTGGAGTTATTAGTTACTGGTTCTGCTGTTTGCCCAAGCTCTGAAGAAAGATTTTCAGAAAGTAATTTTGATTGTGTAGCCATTTGAACCGTTATATTGTCTTTGCCTTTCTTTTTCTTCTTTATTTTTTTACTTGACGAACCATATTCTTTCACTGGTGTGAGTGATGTAATCACTTTTTGAAGCGAATCAACTTTCTTTTCTAAAAGCCTAACGTTAGATGAACAGTCTGAACAAGAATCATTCGTGTTACAAGACAAAAGAAACACAACACTGAAAGTCAATGTGAGGATTCGTACAAGCATAGTTTTGGTTTTGATACACAATATAACAATCATTTTTAAAGTGTGGCACCCAGAATAAAATACCGTCAATACATCCACTTTATGCTACCGTAAAAACACTTGGCGTTATCAACCACTTAAAAATGTTTGACGTAGATTGTATCTGTAAAAAATTAATTATGGACTTTGAAAAAAATAAAAATGTAGAGGTTACCCCCTTTGATCAGGAAATTGCCTTTGAATGTGTAGCTGCTGGGAAACCTTTAAAAGCAACAGTTTTGGGAATGATTGATCATCCGCTACATTTTAGCTACCGGGTATTGTTTAGTGATGGATTTCAGGATGACTATACCATTGACGAGCAAGGAACAGTTTCAAGTGAATCTTATGACACAATTTATTTGGCGGCTGTTGGCCAGGACTTGAAATGTTTAATTGGTGCAGGACTATCATCAAAGATTTATATTCTAAAGTATTCAGTCAATAGCTGCCCGGTAAATGTCTGGGCTATTAGTAGTGATTTTCCAAAGCCTAATTTTAAAATTACTTACAACGGGAGAACTCGATTTCTTATGTTAAGGAAACAAAATAGATGGGTAGAAAAATCCTTTGATAATCAGACTCATTTTGAAGATAAAATCCTAATAAAAAGGGTTCAAGACATGCTGAACTATTATTCATCTGAACTATAAATTAAATTTTAGATTCAATTAAGTACTGTAAAAGATTCAACAGAAATGAACCTAACTCTTGATCTCGTTTTACGTGCAAGTCCAAATATTTTTATATACTTTTTATACTTATGCGCCTCAATTGCGTCCTTGTAGTTTTCGCTATTTAAGTTGGCAGTGCCAACAATAGGTAGTTGGTTCAGCAGTCCAGTAAAAATCACATTATTTTTTAATCCTTCCGGATCTCTTGACTTTAAAGTGGTTATCGTTACCGTTACTTCAATCTTTTTTTCTTCAAAAGCATAATTTGTTAAGTGTTCAACAAACGTGGTAAGCTTAAAGAGTTTCTCTTTCGTAATGTTTTGAGTTTCGACTTTTTTAGTTTGCTGTATGTTAAAGAAAGTGAAATCAACATTTTTAAGTTCGGCTTTGTCATAAAACGTT
>CAXTPJ010000228.1:0-5760 GCA_964245855.1 uncultured Ferruginibacter sp.
ATCGGTGGCGTAACCGGTAGTAAAATGCTCATCTTCTTTTACCGGTGTGGCAATTATTTTAAGCGTGCTGCCATCGGCGCCGGGTATTTGAAAACTGCCTTGTGGAAACGGGTTTTTATAAAATACTTTACTATCTTTTACATTGTAACCATAATTGAAAGCGAAGGACCCGGAACAACCGGTTAACAGTTTGATGATGGAACACAATAAGCCGAGCATGCGTATTTTTTTCATGTTGTAATGGTTAAATGAATGTAAAATTATTATGGACTGTTGCCCGCAAAACAACCATCCTATATATGGCTGGTTTTATGGCAGATGTGGCTGGAACTGTTGAGTAAAGAATAAAAAGCTGACGGGCTGCGGGATTGAACGGAAAGCCCGGTGAAAAAGCCCCTCCCGGCCTCCCCGAAGGAGAGGTGGGAGAAGCCCGCCCTTGTGCCGGACTTGGAGTGAAAGCCCGGTATTAGTTGATGAGCGATTAACTGTGTAAAGCCCCAGTGTTTTAGAAATAACTTACTTAGCGCCTTTGCACCTTAGCGGTAAAAAATATAACCGCTAAGACGCAAAGACATAACCACCTTTAATTTGATACCAACCGGAAATGGCTGCAAAGCCACCGTCTGTGGTTTACAACATTAAAAAAAACGATACCGTATTAGTTTTGACCTATCAAATCAACATCAAACAAATGAAAAAGACATTCTTACAATTAGTGGTTGTGGCCCTTGCGGTGGGAACATTTTTTACTTCCTGCGGCGCCGGCAAACTCAACAATAAAGCAGAAGAAACGGCCACTGCTTTTTATAACCACCTGCAATCGAAAAGTTACGACAGCGCTTTGAACCTGTGCAGCGAAAAAGCTTTTGGAAAATATGACAAAGCGCAATGGACAAAGGCTTTTGAAAAAAATGCCGCCTTGTTGGGTGAAATAAAATCGTTTAAAAAAACAAGTGGTTTTAATATTGAAAGTTCTACCAGTTTTGGCACTACGGTAGCCATTGCTTTTGATGTACAATGGCAGTACGGCAAATCGCAGGATTCGGTGTTGCTGATTAAAGAAAAAGATGGCAGTATGAAAGTGTACCGCTACACCTGGTTGCACAGTGATACAAAATATTTAACCGAGTTGGACGAGAGCGAAAAAAAGGCAACCGATTATTTAAACAATGTAAAGGCGGGTAATTTTGCAGGCGCTGCTGCACTTTGCTCAGAGCTGGCTTTGAAGATAACACCCAAAGAACAGTGGATTGGTTTTTTAGAAAAAGCCGCCGGCAAGTATGGCGCTATGACCAGTTACAATGTTATAAGAGACAGTTGCGGTTACAATATTTCGGGTAAAGGCGATGCTGGCTTTGGCAACTATTATGATATTATTATCGAAAGCAACCGGGGCAGTGGAAAAATGATGGAGAAGATTGTTTTCTTTCAAAAAAATTATGAAGACCCGGTAAAACTCACCGGCCATTACTTTCTATAATGATTTGGTTTCTTAGTGGTTTCAGTTATCCGGTTGGTGCAAAAAGCATGAACCGGATTTTTTTATGAAGCCTTATCATCACATAAAAGATAACTATTGAGATCAAATTATTTTGTTGTATACAAATTATAATTATCAATAGCAAACTCTTTGCTGATAACGCATACAAAGAGTTTGCTATTGCCGCAGGATTATGCTAATAAATACGATATCTTTTTAACTCGCAGGTTATTCCTCCGTTGAAAGGATCGTTTGATTTGTAATAAATAATTCCAACACCCAGTGCGTACCATCTTTCTTCTGTGTACAATATTGCCGGAGAGGAAGGTATGGTCATATCAAGATACAATAACCTTACTTTTATTACATCGGTAAAATTTAACCCGGTGCCAAGTGTGGCGGCTACAGCTTTTTCAAGAATGGTTCCCTGCACCTGAACAGGAGCATTGGTTGATCCGCCATTTACCCAACCATTGATATTGCTTGTCCAGGTTCCGCCGGCAGGCAGGTTATCATTCAACAATTTTACCTGCCCGTTTGCCTGCAAAAAAGAAAGGCTGTGCAAATCTTCGTAATGATCATAATAGAGATAGTAGTCATTTCCGCTTTTACGGTATGCCTTGCTGTGGTCAAGCAGGAACTCATTGGTTTCTGAAAATTGACGGAAAGCCTGGCTATTAAAGTTTACAGCATTGGGTGTGCATTGGGTAAAAATGCTATCGGCCGCTCCAGATGCAATACGGGTTGCCTTATAACTCTAGTAAGAGTTGGTAACAATGGGCAGGTAGTCTGGCGTAGCCGCAGCAAAATTAATATTGAAACTGCAGGCACTGCTGCTGAATTGTACAGGAAATGTTTGACCGCCTGAAAATTCTGGTGTACCTGTTCCGTTTAAAATAATATTTTGTACCCCGGTGCTGGTGAAAGTACCCGCTTTTGAAAAACTGATACTGTTGACTGTATTCGTTGAAATAAAATATGGCCCGGTTACCAATACGTTTACCTGCACCTGTACTGTGTTGGCTGCTGTGAGTGATACCCTTTGTTTATAAATACCAGACAGTGTTGTGGATGTGCAACTTCCCGGGCTTCCGCCCAATGTACCGGAAGCAGCGGCACCACCGGTTAGGGTTACCTGATTGGGAGGCGTTACATTAAATTGTACACCCTGATCGACCGATAAACTTTTAACCGCAACCATTGAATTAACTGCTACAGTGCCCGAACCAATTACAACATTTGTATTTGCATCCGGTAAAATGCCGCAACTCCAGTCACCGGTGTTTTCCCAGGCAGTATTGATTGCACCAGTCCATGAGTTTAAAAACTGCAACGTTACTTCGTTAGAAAAAGCAGCTCCAACCGCACAACGGTATTTGTACCCATACCACGACGACGGCGCCGTTGTTATTTGTAATGTACCTGTTGTAACACCTGAGTAAACTGCCGTGTTGGTTATATTATTGTATCCATTCCCTATATCAACCTGCCATTGATAACTTGCACCGGTTAAATTAGCTTTAATTGACAATGTACTGCCGGGACAAATTTTGGAAGAACTACCCTGTACTTCATAAGCGCCAATATCCACCACAGCATTTACCAGCCTTGGATTAGCTGCTATATCAGTACCGTTCAGGTAGTCATTCCATTTGTTATTGCCATTGCCTGCGGCATAGGTGAATGGTTGCGGTAAGATACCATCATCTTTTGTACCCCAAAAATTATCCAGGCCATCTGCATCCGCAGCATTACTAAAATCAGGATTGGTACCAGTGCCACATCAGGTAGCAAAATCTTTCAATGGGCCAAAACTAATATTACCACCCGAGCCGGTTGCTGAATATAGGTAAAGGGCCACCCGTAGGATTGTTAAATCTTATAAAATCAGTTAATACCAAATCGGGCTTACCATTTCCATCCCAGTCTCCTATTGCAATATTTTTAAATTGTGTACCAATATCTGTTGTAATATTTGTTTCCGGTGAGAAAGATATGTTTCCAACGGTACTGGTATTTTTCATTATGCCGACACTCGTAGAAGAACTTATAAATACATTCCGTGTGATAATGATATCTGGCTTACCATCTCCATTTACATCACTTGCTAAAATTCCCGATGGGGCATTAATGGAAACAAAATCTACCCGTGGAACGAAGTTTACAGATGTTCCGATACCTGTGTTTCAAAAAACAGATATTGCATTACTT
This sequence comes from uncultured Ferruginibacter sp., assembly GCA_964245855.1. Lineage (GTDB taxonomy): Bacteria > Bacteroidota > Bacteroidia > Chitinophagales > Chitinophagaceae > Ferruginibacter. The sequence goes on from CAXTPJ010000228.1 coordinate 3,692, forward strand.
CCACTGGAAGATACTGCAATATCCGCTTTACCGTCTCCATCAAAATCAGCGATCGCAGAACCCAAAGGACTATTGCCCGTATTCAGGTTTGCCTCCTGTTTAAAACCAAAAGGCGCCAATGTATCGCTGTTGGAAAAAAACAGGACTGAATACTTTGTTTGAAAAAGCAGTCAGCTTATTGGGCAGGCTTGTTACACTTAAAGGTGCATAAGAAGCTCCCGGCGGAACAGAAACGGTAAGCGATGTTTATGTTGCAGCCGTAACCGTAGCCCTTACTGCACCAAAGAAAACGGCATTGTCTGTAAGTGTACTGCTAAAATTTGCTCCGTTAATAGTGACGGTATTTCCAATAACTCCCGAAGCAGGACTAAAAGAATATATCACCGGCGGCGGAACGGTTGGAATAAAAATAAACCCGGTAAGGCTTGCTGTGCTGGTAACATTTGTTACACTTACATTGCCACTTGCACCCCGGCCAACGGTTGCCCTGATGGTTGTATCGTTGATGATAGTAAATGCAGCAGCAGCCGTTCCCCCAAAACGAACGCCAGTAACATCGCCCAGGAATTTTCCTTTAATGGTCACAATGGTGCCGCTGTCTCCCGCATTGGGAGTAAAAGAATTGAATACAGGAGGATGGGTGTAGAAAGAATAACCAAACAAAAATGCACTGCCACCGGGTGTTCAATGTACACATTCGGCATATTATTATATGGGCCAACCACGGCCTTGATAACGGCATCTGATACCACCGTATAAAATGCAGCCGGGTTACCGCCCAGCCTTACATAACTGGCCCCGGTTAAATTACGGCCTTTAATTGTGATGGTATCATCGGTGGTTACAATTTCAGGGGAAAAGGAATTAATTACAGGTTGATGATAATAAGTAAATCCTGCAAGAGAGTCTGAGCCGCCACTATTTGTAATCTTGATATATCCTGAGTTTCCATTACCTACAGTTGCATATAGATGTGTGGTATCTATCACAAAAAAATAAGTAGCAGAAACGCCTCCAAAGGTTACAGAATCTACATCAATAAAATTGTTTCCATATAAATGAATAGTTGAGCCTGTAACTCCTCCTGAATCGGAAGATGACGTAATGTCTGGCTTAGGTGCGATATACCTAAATCCATTGATGCTCCCAGTATCCTGAATGGTTTTAACTTCAATTATTCCACTGGCCCCATTTCCAGGCAAAGCAGTAATTACTGAAGGGGAAACTACGGTAAACGCCGCTGCAGGCACACCGCCAAAACTAACACTGTTTGCACCCGCAAAGTTTGACCCCGTAATTATTACAGGTTGGTATTTTGTTGCAGTAGTGGGGTCAATGGCCGTTATGGCTGGTTGTGGTAAAAATTTATTGGAGAAAACAGAAATAGAATTGTTAAGATTATTTGTTACAACAATATCAGCCCTTCCGTCAGCATTAAGGTCTCCAATTGCAATAACCTTTGGATCTCCACCGGTTTCAATATTTAAACTTTCGTTTAATAAAATAGAGCCTGACTGACTTACATTCTTTCTGAAAATTGCATAATAAGGATAAGGTGTAATATAAGCAAGCTCTGGCTTGCCATCGCCATTAATATCTCCTGGGGATATTTTTATCGACTCATAATCCTGTGCGGAGCCATCGACCAAGTTAAAGGATATGCCCCCTGCTGTACTAGTATTTTTTAATATTCTGATATAACGAAAGCCACCCTCAGTCGAAATAGCAACATCTATTTTACCATCATTATCAAAATCATTGGTACTTATTGAAAAAGGGCTACCGCCTGAGTTAAAATCTGTATTGGGTGCGAGCAACAAATTGCCAGGTGTACTGACATTTTTAATAAGAGTAATATTATCGCTATGAAAATTTGCTACTATTATATCGGAAATATTATCCCCATCTATGTCTGCAAATGATATACTATTGGGATTACTGCCTGTGCTGCGGTCAATGCTATTGGCAAAAGAAATTACACCGGAAGAAGTTGTATTTTTTAAAATGGAGATATTGTTTGATGTATAATTAGTGGTAATAATATCGGGCTTTCCATCTAAATCAATATC
>CAXTPJ010000229.1:0-5749 GCA_964245855.1 uncultured Ferruginibacter sp.
TCAATATTTTTTTGAACCACGCATACGAATCGCCGAACGCAGATTGGCCTGCTTCCATGCCCATCATGCCAGGTATAACGGAGCCGGGTACCTGCCCGCAAATTCCTTTGATCAGTTTATCACCTACTTCATCAATGGGTGCTACCAGCATATCGCAGGTAGAAGTTCCCATCACTTTACTTAAATAGTAAGGTTCAATTTGTCCGCCAACAGCTCCCATGTGGCAATCAAAAGCTCCCACACCAATCACTACATCAGCAGGCAATCCCAGGCGTTCTGCCCATGCTGCGCTGATGATACCTGCTGCTTTATCAGCAGGACAGGTATCTGAAAACAATCTTTCTGTAAAACCATCCAGCAATGGATCCAATGTTGCAAAGAATTCATTTGGAGGTAAGCCGTTCCACTCCCTGGCCCACAAAATTTTATGGCCGGCAGAACAAACCCCTCTTTTCATTTCGTGTACATCGTTGCCTCCGCTTAGTAAAAATGGTATCCAGTCGCAATGCTCAACAAAAGAATACATGTTGTTTTTTACGGCTTCATCTTCTCTCAATACGTGCAGCAATTTTGCCCAAAACCATTCAGAAGAATAAATACCGCCGACAAATTGCAGGTAGTTGGTATCAAACTTTTCTGCATGGTTATTGATCTCAGCAGCTTCAACAACACTGGTGTGGTCTTTCCACAACACAAACATGGCGTTGGGATTATTTTCAAATTCCGGCAACAGGGCCAATGGCGTTCCTGTTTTATCAACCGCAACCGGTGTAGAACCGGTGGTATCAACAGACAAGGCTTTAATATTAGCAGCTACTTCACTGCCCACTTTTGCAACACATTCTTTTATCGTTGCCTCTAAACCCTCAATGTAATCCAGTGGATGCTGGCGAAATAAATTTTCTGCTGCATCACAATACAGTTGTTTTTTCCATCTTGGATAATAAAAAACGGATGCGGCCAGTTCTTTCCCATTTGCTGCATCCGCTATGATTGTTCTTACAGAATCGGAACCATAATCTACTCCAATTACATAAGCGCCTGTTGTTCCCATAAAATAGTATTATTTGTTATTGCATTTTCTTTGGATCATCTAAAAAATTAATCAATTCAACCGTGGTATTTCTACTACTTTTCTAACACCACTTTGTACTTTGTAACCGTATGATATTTTTCACCGGGCTTTAATATGGTGGAAGGAAAAGTTGGTTGGTTCGGCGAATCAGGAAAGTGTTGTGTTTCCAGGCAAAGCGCTGCGTATTTATTGATTGGTTTACCTGCACTGGTTTTAATGGAACCGTCCAGGAAATTACCGGAGTAAAACTGTAATCCCGGTTCCACTGTATATATTTCCAATGACCTCCCACTAACGGTATCGGATAAGGTAGCAACCAATTCCAGATCCTTCGATTTTCTTGCCAACACAAAATTGTGGTCATAACCTCCATCTACCGCTGCAATGCGTTCTCCAATGGTATGCGGTTGTAAAAAATCAAACGGGCCGCCCACTACTGACTTCAATTCACCTGTTGGAATAAGGCCTTTATCTACCGGTGTGTATTTATCTGCATTTACCTGCAGCTTGTGACCTAATATTGTTGTTGAAGGATCACCGCTTAAATTAAAATAACTGTGGTTGGTTAAATTCACCACGGTAGTTTTATCTGTTTCAGCGCTGTAGTCAATTACCAGTTCGTCATCATCGGTTAAAGTGAATGTTACATCTACTTTTAAATTACCGGGATACCCTTCTTCACCATCCAGGCTTACCCGGTGCATAGTAATGGAAGCTTTATTATCAGGTGTTTGTGAAATCACATCCCACACCACTTTATCAAATCCTATATTGCCACCATGCAAATGGTTTTCTCCATTATTCTTTGCCAACGTATAGGTTGCTGTATCAATCTTAAAAATTCCTTTTGCAATACGGTTGCCGTAACGACCAATGGTAGCGCCAAAGAAAGGTGGTTTGGCCAGGTAGCCGCTCAAACTGTCGAAACCTAAAATGATACTGCTTTTATTGCCATTTTTATCTGGGGTAACCCACGACGTTAGTGTGCCGCCATAATTAGATATCTTGATCTCCGTTCCCTTTTTATTGGTCAAAGTATAGAGATACACATCCCTGCCATCTGCTTTTCCCCATGCAACCTTAGTTACGGAACTGGTTGAAGAATCGGACTTAGGAGTTTGCTGTTCTGCTGCATTGTTACAGGATGTGAACACAGTAGTTGCCGCCAACACCAGTACAATAAAATGTTTCAATTTTTTCATATAGCTCTTTGTTATTTTTTATTTTCTCACTCGTAACTCTTAACCCTTAACTCGTAACTCTTAACCCGTAACTCGTAACTCATCACTTATCCTTCCCCTTCGGCCAACCATCACTATCCCATTCCAACTCATCAATGATCAATTTAGGTTTGCCTTTATCCTTTGCATCGTAGCCATGGTACACATTGTAATACTTACCATTAAAGTTGTACACTGAATTATGACCAGCACCAAACCATTCTTTGTTATCGCCCTGCACCAGTAGTGTGCCACCATTCTGTGCCATCGATACCCCGGTTTTATCCAGGTAAGGGCCGGTAATTTGTTTGCTTCTGCCCATTACTACTTTATAGTCGCTTTTTTCTCCTCGGCAACAATAATCCCACGATACAAATAAATAATAGTATTGATTTTTTTTAAAGATGAAAGGCGCTTCTACGGCAGCATTGCCGGCAGACGTATCAGGCAGATTAAAATCTCTCGGCCGGCTGGCAACAGTATGCCACTCTTCCGGCTGGGCAACTTTAGTTAAGTCATTATTGAGTTTCACCAGCTTCATCCCGTTCCAGAAAGAACCGAAGGTTAACCAGTGATTGCCCTGCTCATCATCAATTTCATTAGGATCAATGGCATTCCACATATCCCTGCCCGGAACAGATTGGATCAATTTCCCCTGGTCTTCCCATTTATAATCTGCTGAAGTTGGATCCAGTGTTTTGTTTATAGCCAGACCAATACAGGAAGTATTTTTTCCGAATGCCGATACTGCATAGTATAAATAATATTGGCCATTGTGATAGCTGATATCCGGTGCCCAGATATGGCCTTTAAACGAAGGGATGGCGTCAACAGCCCATTGCAGCGCTTTATCAAACACCGGCTTTTCTTTTTTCCAGTGCTGTAAATCTTTGGATGAGAAAACTGAGATACCGAAACCTGTACAGAAAATGTAATAAGTATCTCCCTGTTGTATCATAACAGGATCGTGTACACTGGTTTGACGGGTTGTGGTAATTGTACCGACAGTATCACGCTTTGGTTGTGCATACACAAGCATCATACTGGTGATCAACAAAATGGTAAACCTGATTTTCATCATGACAGCGATCTCATTATTGCAGAATAGCATTCGCACAATCACTCATAACCATTCTACTTTTCAAAGATAATGGTTTTTACATTTAATTGTCAAAGTGACAATTAAAATATTTTTATCCTGATCACACTAAAGGAATAGGCAGGCGCTTTGTACTCCAGCTTTTTGCTTTTTACAGCAATCACTGATTCTTTTGGAGCAACTGCCAAAGGATTGTCAAAAGAATTTGCCGCATCCAGGTTGTCACTTTGCAGCAGGCTTAATTTGGCTTCTGCAGCTAGTTTTTTTACGCCTTCCAGCGATAATGTATTGGTTTGTTCTTTTCCGGATGCATTTACAATTTTAATGATCAGTTCATTGGTAGCAGCATTGGTACAAGCAGATGCATACAGACTATCCTGCCCGGAAACTGCTTCATTACTGAGTGTTATGGGTACAACCTTTGACCCCTTGTTGACGGAGAATAATTTCTGGATATGATAATCCGGCGTACCGTACGAACGGAGATTATCAACCCATATTAAATCCGGTGTCCACTGCCAGCCATCAATGTGAGCAAACAACGGAGCATAGGAAGCCATGTTTACCACACCCGCATTTCTTTCTAAACCAGTCATAAAAGCTGCTTCACTCAATGCCGTAAGCCAGTTATTTTTATTGTCGATGCTGACTGTTTTATCGCTTTGAGCTGCGTACTCGCCGGCAAATATTTTCGATTCGTTTCTGGGATAATTATCATAGCGTTTGGTATTGCTGAAAAACCATTCCGGCCTGCGGTAGTAGTGTTCATCAATGATGTCAGCCTTGATGCTTCTTAAAGCAGTATTCAACGAATCAAACCTTGGTCCATCCGGATCTGTACCGGAACTTGTTACCAATTTTATCTGCGGGTATTTTTCTTTGATGGCTTTCTGAAAAATCTTCAGGCGTTCAACATATTGCGGCCCCCAGTTTTCGTTGCCAACGCCCACCATCTTTAAATTGAATGGAGCAGGATGGCCCATACCTGACCTCACTTTGCCCCAGGTGCTGCCAACATCACCATTGGCAAATTCTATCAGGTCCAGCGCATCTTTTACGTAAGGATCCAGTTGATCAAGCGGCACCAGTTCTGCGGTGTTGAACTGACAAGCCATGCCACAATTTAAAATTGGTAATGCAGTAGCGCCGATGTCTTCTGCCAATTGAAAATATTCATAAAACCCTAAGCCGAATGTTTGAAAATAATCGGGTGTTGGTCGATGGGCAAACTCAAAGTTCCAGCGGTTGATGATGAGCTGGCGTTCTTCCACCGGGCCCAATGTTTTTTTCCATTGATAACGGTTTGAAAGATCAACGCCTTCCACAATACAACCACCCGGAAAACGGATAAAGCCGGGTTTCATATCTGCCAGCAATTGTATCATATCTGCCCGCATGCCACCAGGCCTTTTTTTCCAGGTATCTTCCGGAAACAGGGAGATCATATCCAGATCAATTACACCGGTTCCCTCAAACCAAATCCTGAATTGTGCTTTCGGTTCCTGTGCGGTTGATTGGAAGCTAACGGCCTGCTTTTTCCATTCTTCGCCGCTGGCTGAAGGAGTAGTCACAGCGCTGCCAATTACTTCATTTTTCGAATTGATCAACTCTGCATGAACGATTATACCGGCAGTTGACTGGCGGTATATGAAAGAGAAATCGTACCGTAACCCTTTTTTTATTCCCATGCCTCGAAATCCTTCATTCAACAAACCGACATTTCCTTTCGCTGCACCGTTGGCTTTTACCCGAAGAAACCTTGGATTCGCCAGGTTGTTTCCCTGCCTGTTCAACACAGTTACAGCCCCTTCTTTAAATGGCTCCTGCTCCACTTTCCATCCCATCAAAGGTTTGGTAAATTCAAACGAACGGTTCTTTACCAATTCTGCGTAGATACCACCATCTGCACCGAGGTTGATGTCTTCAAAAAATACACCCCACATGGTTGGTTGGATGTCTGCGACCGGTTTGTCAGCTTTTACTACTAATACATTTTTTTGCGCTAAGGCTGCCGTAGTGAGTAGTGTTGCAGCGCTTAAGGATAATAGATATTTATGTAATCTCATTCGAATGATTTTATTAATTAAGATTGATCATATTTCATTTTTTTACAGAATCTTTCGTAAGTATTCAATTGAACTTATACTCATATTCTTAGAACCCTATGAAAAATAGCGTATTGTCTTAATTGCATTTGCCTACACAGCCGGCGGGCTGCGTTATTGGAATCCCGCCCTGGCGGGACTGCTTTAGCTTCTTTCAAAAAATTTGCCTGCATGAACGGAACGGGCAGGCTTTACATTTTTTTGAATTACGCCGCTGGCGTAACCGAACCGAAAGAGGCATCTTATCCAA
>CAXTPJ010000230.1:0-5708 GCA_964245855.1 uncultured Ferruginibacter sp.
CAAATTTGGGTGGACGGGCGTGGATTTATTTTTTGTTCTGAGTGGCTACCTCATCACTTCACACTTGCTATCAACCGTAGCAGCAGGTAAAAATATTTCTTTCCGCAATTTTTTTATAAAACGTTCTTTCCGCATTTTGCCGGCCTACCTCGTAGTGCTGGCCATTTATTTTTGCCTGCCGCAAGTGCATGAAAGAGAAGCGCTGGCTCCCTTGTGGAAGTACCTGACTTTTACACAAAATTTCGGACTGGATGTAAGCAAACAGGGAACGTTTTCTCATGCCTGGTCGCTTTGCATTGAAGAACAATTTTATTTATGCTTACCATTCCTGTTGGCGGCATTGATATATTTTAAATTACTCAACAAAGCATATTGGTTACTGGCCATATTATTCTTTGGCGGCATGGCGTTACGATATTTTTTGTACCAGCTAAAAGTGGCGCCTTTTTTAGAGGATGATGGTATATGGCTTCACTGGTCGCAGGCAATTTATTATCCCACTTACTCAAGGCTTGATGGGTTGCTGACTGGTATGGGCATTGCTGCTTTATTGCAGTATAAACCAACCATCAAAGAAAAGCTATCAACATACGGCAATCATATTTTTATTACCAGCATCGCCGTTTTATCAGCCGCTTATGTTATTTGTCTGGAAGAAGAAAGCCTGTTAGCCTCGGTTGCAGGTTTCCCCATAGTTAGTTTGGGTTATGGGCTGCTGGTGTTGGCAGCAATAACCCCTTCCTGCTTTTTATACAAAATCAACAGCACGGTTTCCGCAACCATCGCCACTTTATCTTTTGGTATTTACCTGGTTCACAAATTTGTTATCCATATTGCACAGCAACAATTGTCTGTGTTTAATATCGATCAAAATAGCAATACAATGCTGCTGATATGCATAATTGCTGTCATACTTACTTCACTCCTACTAAATATAATGGTTGAAAAACCTTTCCTCAAATTAAAGGATAAAATAATTCGTGGTAAATAATCCCTTTTTCCCGTTTGCGTAAACCTTTTTCCCAATTTAAAACACACTTTTTTTTGTGTGCCGGTACTTTTGCAGCAAAATTTGAAAGCCGGTTTTGGCCGGTTTGTTTGCCATCAAAACGTTAGACGAGCCATGCTTATTGAATAAGTATGAGTTGATTTTTTACAAGACAAACCAAAAAGAAAAGAGACACACATGAGAAAGCAAATTGGATTTTTATTCCTGCTGACAGCCTTTACCGCAGCAGCCTTTGCCCAATCGGGCAGCATTAAAGGAAAGATCATTACTGCCGATAAAAAACCTGCAGAAGGTGTATCGGTATTGATTAAAAACACCATTAAAAGCACTGCGGCAGATAACACCGGCACTTTTGAAATAAAGAACCTGCAACCAGGCGCTTACACTTTGGTAGTGAGCCTCATCGGTCATACAGATGAAGAAAAAGAAGTAACGGTAGAAAATGGCAAAACTTCAACCGTTGATATTGAACTGTCATTATCGAATAAAGACCTGAATGAAGTGGTAGTAGTCGGCAACAAAAACAGTTTTAAAACCAACCGCCTTTCTTCTTCCCTGCGTTTACAAAGCCCTATTTTAGAGATACCGCAAAATGTGCAGGTAGTAACTTCCAAGCTCATTTACAACCAACAGATTTTTGATATGCTGGAAGGGGTAACCCGCAACGTTAGTGGTGCCAGCAAGGTTGAACACTGGGACAACTACGCCAGGATCACCATGCGTGGAAGCAATGTAGGCGCTTTCAGAAATGGTATGAACGTATCTACTACCTGGGGGCCATTAACCGAAGACATGAGCATGGTAGAAAGGATTGAATTTGTAAAAGGCCCGGCTGGCTTTATGCTGGCAAACGGCGACCCAAGCGGCTTTTATAATGTAGTAACCAAAAAACCAAGCGGCCGCAATAAAGGTGAGGTAAGCGTTTCTATGGGAAGTTTCGATTTATATAGGGCTACTGTTGACCTGGATGGCAAACTCGATAAAGCCGGAAAATTATTATACCGCCTGAATGTAATGGGCCAGCAAAAAGGTGCTCACCGTCCTTTTGATTTTAACAACCGTTACACTTTTGCACCGGTATTAAAATACCTGGTAGATGATAAAACTTCTGTAACAGTAGAATACACCCAGCAATATTCTGAAGTAAATGTAATCGGCAGCAACTACCTGTTCTCTAAAAGAGGCTATGCAGACCTTCCAAGGAACGCTACTATCGCAGAAGCGAACATGGATCCTACAAAAATGAACGAGCGCAGCATCCTTGCCATCTTCGACCATAAAATAAATAACGACTGGAAATTTACCGCCCAACTGGATTACATCAATTACCAGCAACAGGGTTCTTCTTTATGGGTATCGGGTTTTAACCCGGATAACGACAGCCTTGCACAACGTACTAATTCAAGCTGGGATATTATTGGGCTTACCAAAATGGGACAAATGTATGTAACCGGCGAAGTCCGCACCGGTGTGGTATCACATAAAATTTTAGGTGGTATCGACATGAGCAGCAAAGAATATTTCCACGACTGGAACCAGGGCGGCAACCTCGGCGGCTGGTTCAATATTTACAAACCGGTTTACGGGCAGGCAACACAACCTGTGTTCGACAGGAGCAAAAATATCCGTGAAAGAGGCGTTCGTTATTACAACAGTTATGTAGGCGCTTATGTGCAGGATGAGATCGGCTTTCTTGAAAATAAATTGCGTTTAACCCTTGCCGGTAGGTACACTACTTTAAAAACAGGCGATGTGTACAGCGGCGATTACAAAACCAGCAAATTCACTCCCCGTGTAGGTTTAAGCTATTCTATCGACAGGAACACGGCGGTGTATTTTGTAAGGGACCAATCTTTTATGGAAAACTATGGTGCAGACTGGCAGGGCAGAAGTTTTGACCCCATCACCGGAACCAACACAGAATTTGGCATTAAAAAAGACTGGATGGATGGCAAGTGGAATACGGCCGTTTCTGTTTACCAGATCACCCGCAACAACATTTTAACTGCTGATACCGTAAACGTAAAACTGGATGGCACATTCAACCAAAAGCAAGGTGGCCAACAGAAAACAAAAGGTGTTGAAGTAGACATCCGAGGCCAGATTGCCAGGAACTTTGATGTGATCATCAACTATGCCTATACCGACGCAAAAATTACGGACGACACTTACAAATCTGTTATCGGCAACCAGGTTCCGGGTTCAAGCAAACACATACAAAACATGTGGCTCAATTATAAACTCGACAGGGGTGCATTGGCCGGTTTAGGTTTTTCCCTGGGCTATCAATACCAGGTTAAACGTTCACCATGGTATGTGTTTGATAATTCTGCCAACAGTTTGCCGGATTATTTCCGTGTAGATGGCGGCATTTCTTACCAACATGATAAAATTGGTTTCAATCTTGTAGTAAATAATATCCTCAACAAATACCTGTACTCCGGTGCACCGTACACATGGGGAGGTTTTACTTACTGGCAGGCAGAACCGGGCACCAACATGAGGTTCAGTGTTAACTACCGGTTTTAGTAACATATTTTAAAATTTCAAAAGAAGTCAGGTTTAAAAACCTGGCTTCTTTTATCTTTATTACCAGCATCAGTTTTTCATGGCAGCATCGTTGCATCGCACTCTTGTACGGCATATCGTTGAGCAGCTTTGATTACATTATCTCAAACAATTATCATCCTTTTTCATGTCGTTCAAAAAAATCATTGGCAAACTGCATCTCTGGCTGGGCCTTGCTTCCGGGCTGATCGTATTGATCCTGGGCATCACCGGTTGCATACTCGCCTTTGAAATTGAGATACGCAACCTCACAGAATCATTCAGGAAAGTAACGGTAGAAAACAAAGCCTATCTCCCACCCTCCGAATTAAAGATCATTGCAGAAAAACACCTGGCTTCAAAAAAAGCATTGGGCATAGAATATCCCGGCCAGGGCAAAGCCGCTATTGCGCCATACTACGATGAAAAAAATTATGAACTGGTTTTCCTGAATCCTTACACCGGCGAGTGCTTAAAACGCAAGAACATGAAAGATGATTTCTTCCGCATTGTACTGGATGGCCATTTTTATTTGTGGTTGCCAAACGAAATTGGGCAACCCATCGCTGCTTCTGCCACACTTATCTTTTTATTCATGATGATCTCCGGCCTTATTTTATGGTGGCCGAAAAATAAAGCCGCCAGGAAGCAGCGCTTCTCTGTAAAATGGGATGCCAAATGGAGAAGAAAAAATTATGACCTGCACAACGTACTTGGTTTTTACATGACCTGGGTAGCCATCTTTTTAGCCATTACCGGTTTGGTATTCGGCTTTCAATGGTTTGCCAAATCTGTGTATTGGGTAAGCAGCGGTGGCAAACAAATGGAAGAACATGCACACCCTGTTTCCGACACTACCAAAACACCGGCTGTAGCCAACATGGCCGATCATTTATGGCAGCAGCATGCAGTTGCTGTTCAGCCAACAGATGGCCTGTCTGTTTATTTTGCCGGCCTCCATACCGACCCTGTTGAAGTGGTGGTCAACCATCGGGCAGGTACTTATTACAACTCCGATTTTTTTCATTACGATCAAAACACCGGCAAGGAATTAAAAGCCAAAGGAAGCTATGCCGGCAAATTCAGCGAGGCAACAGTAGCCGATAAAATCGTCCGGATGAACTATGATATGCACACCGGGGCAGTACTCGGTTTAGCCGGAAAATTCCTGGCATTTTTCGCCAGTTTGATTGCAGCAAGTTTACCCATTACCGGTTTTATTATCTGGTGGGGAAGAAAGAAAAAAGGGAAGAAAGCAAATGCGGTTGTTGCTGCTAAAACTAACTAAACTTCCTAAATTATCTAAACCGCTAAACATTTAAATTGCAGTAACAATCTGCTGCATGACCAAAGAACAACTTCTCCACGAACTTACTCACCATACCTGGGTGATGCTTAAACCATCACGGTTGCATGGTATTGGTGTGTTTGCCATTCGGGATATTCCCAAAGGGCAGCGTGCATTATTTTCGAGAGACAAAAGCGATTGGATACCGGTGAGTAAAAAAGAAGTGGCTGCGTTGCCGCAGCATACTATTGACCTGGTAGAAAATTTTTGCCTGTATGATGAAGAAAATTATTTTATTCCGCCATATGGTTTTAAGATGATTGACCTGCTTATTTTTTTAAACCATGCTGATCTGCCCAATATTTTTTCTATCAATGATGGCGAAGATTTTGAAACATTGCGGGACATTAAAGCCGGAGAAGAATTGCTGATCGATTATGGAGATATTGTGGATGAAGAAGAAGGCGCTTAAAGAAAATATTCAGCAGGAAGTAAATTGGGCTTGTGCAATACAGCAGTTCCCAAAAAGCTCAATAAAGATATAATGTAAAAGAGTGCGACGCCACTGAAGTCGAAATAATATCCTATCGCCGGGAAAATAAAAATTTCAACACAATACCAGCTCTTCATATAATTTATTGAGCGTAGCAGTTGGGTCAATTGTTAAGCCAGGATGCACAACCGATGTTTGCAAAATAGTGCTACGCCTTGCCGTTAGCCAGCGAAAGCGGGAAGCTGTATCCAGCGCTGCAATAGGCCCAGCTATTGGGTTTCCGGCAGTGATCAGTTCAAATGCATCCAGGTGCAATTGGATATCTTCCAGGTCTATGGCAGGAAAAACCGCTTGCAATCTTTGTTCTTTGA
>CAXTPJ010000231.1:0-5691 GCA_964245855.1 uncultured Ferruginibacter sp.
TAGAACCGCCCAACACCAACTGGCTGTTGAAAGAATAGTTGTTCAGGTATTGGAACAAACCAACATTATCATTACCCAGTAAACCATAAGAAGCCCTTAATTTAAGGTTGCTGACTGCTTTTACATTAAAGAATGATTCTTTTGAAATGCGCCATCCTGCTGAAACAGAAGGGAAGTATCCATAGCGGCTGTCCGTTGGAAAAGTAGAAGACCCGTCAATACGCATCTGTACATCTGCCAGGTATTTTTCTGAATAGTTGTAGCTGGCTTTACCAATAAAACTTCTTCTTGTAAAATGATAGTTGCTACCATAGTTGGTTTGATCCGTTGATGCTGTTCCACCCTGTGATAAATTGGGTGTTTGTGAAGTAGGGAAATTCTGCCTGAATGCACCAAAGGTTTCGCTCTTGATTTCACTTTGCTCATAGCCTGCAAATACATTCAGGTTATGCGATCCAAAGCTTTTTACATAATTCAGTTTGATGTTGGAGGTCAACTGTGTTTGGCTGTACTGTGCTTCTGTTAAAGTAGCCAGGTTGTTAGAACCACCAACAATCGTTGGATTATAAGCATTGTTTGTCCTGTCATACGTGTACAACTGGTAAGGAGTAGCAAATGTTTTGGTGAAATTCCATGACTTATCGATGGCAACAAATCCATCCAAAAATAACCCTTTCACTGCAGGAATATTGTAGCTGCCTTTTAAGATACCGTTGAAAACCTGCACCGGGTTTTTAGATAAACCACCGATATCAGTCCCCATTACTGCAGGGTTAGCTCCTTCAATTCCCCTTGATGGTAAACCATTTGGATAAAAGGCAGGAAGCGTTGAGTATGCCCTGTAAATAGAACGGAAAATATCACCTGCGCCTGCAGTTGGGTATTGCCTGCTTTCTTCACGGCCAGAAATGTATAAACCTACTTTAAGGTTTTCTGTTACATTGGCATCAATGTTTGAACGGAAGCTGTATTGCTTGTAATTGGTAGCGCTGTTTTTATATAATCCATCCTGGTAGATCGAACCCAGTGACACGAAATATTTTACGTTTTCAGAACCGCCATTTACAGAGATGTTGGCCTGATTCTGCAAAGCGGTACTTTTCAATGCTTCTTTTTCCCAATTTGTATTTGGGTAATTCAATGGATCGCTGCCATTAGCAAATTTGGCAATATCATCTGCGCTGTATTGCTGGTTTAAACCGCCTGCCCTGTTATTATAATATGCAATTTCATTAGCTATTTGTGCATACGTTGCAGCGTTGGCCATTTTAGGCAAACGGGTTGGAGAAGAAAAGCCCTGGTTAAAACTTGCGTTAATGCTTGGCTTTCCGGTTTGTCCACGTTTAGTGGTAATTAATATAACACCATTTGCTGCACGGCTACCATAGATAGCAGCAGAAGCATCTTTTAATATAGAAATGCTTTCGATATCATTCGGGTTCAATCTTTCCAAACCACCGATCTGGCCGGGAACACCATCCACAACTATCAATACATCGTTGCTGCCCGTAGTGGCCAGCCCACGGATATAAATACTCGAACCGTCATATCCAGGTTCACCGGCACGGTTGTTCAATACCACACCGGAAGTGCGGCCCGCCAGTGAGTTGGACAAATTGGCCTGCGGGCTTTTAGCAATATCGGCACCTTTTACAACAGAAACCGAACCGGTAACGGTGGCTTTCTTTTGAGAAGTGTACCCTACTACTACCACATCGGTGAGTTGGTTGAGTTTATTTACAAGTGAAACGTTCACCGTTGTTTTGGTACCAATAACAACTTCCTGGTCGGTATAACCAAGAGAACTGAAAACCAACGTTGCGCCGGCCGGCATAGTTAAACTATAGGCGCCCGATGCGTCTGTTAAAGTACCGGTGGTGGTATTTTTAACCATTACCGATACGTTGCTTAACGCGGTATCGCCACTCATTACTTTTCCGGCAACCGTTTGTTGAGCGTAGCTGGAAAAAGAGAGCAGGCTTAAAATAAAAAATAAATAAAATGGAAGTTGCAGGGAGCGTGTTTGTCTTTTAGGCATAACAACACTTCCAATGTCATTTGGCAGTTCGTTCATTTTGTAGAAAGTTTTGGTGTAAAAAATTGGTAACAATGTTTGGCAAGTTTCAATCATTGGCAATCGTTTTAGTGATAGTTGTTAATGGCGTCGGGAATGTAAAAGTAGCTTAGCCAATATGGAAAACTAAGGGGTAGATTAATCAAATAAGAGGTAATTTTTCGATTTTGACCCCCTAAAAACCCTGTTTTATACGGGAGATATTTTTTTTCCAAAAAAATTGACTAAAATAAATTAAGGGGATGAACCGGGAGATTGCGTTCTAAAAAATTACCTGGAAAATTTTAGAAAGGCATCAAACAGCAAACAACAGATATATTAAAAAATATGAGATTGGTTTGAATTTGCTATCTCCTGAATTGATCATCGACGGTATGTGTGCTATTGAACGATTTACGGAATTTTTTTATATAATCTGAAGGATTCAAGCCAAACAGTTTGGAAAACTGGATCCTGAAATATTTTACGTCGTTGAAGCCTACCTGGCTCGCCGTTTCGTTCACATTGTTTTCCGTATGAATTAAAATTTCAGCCGCCTTTTTCAGGCGTATAAAACGAATAAAACCAGTGACTGTTTGGCCGGAAACGGACTTCACTTTACGGTACAAATTGGAATGGCTCATGCCCATTTCGCTGGCCAGCACTTTAATAGAAAACTGGTCATCCTCCAGGTGATCTTCGATGATCTTCATACAATGATCCAAAAATTCTTTGTACTCGGACGACACCTTAAACTTGGCCGTTCCCAGGGTAACTTCATTAAAGAAATAGTTTTGCAGGATATTGCGGCGTTTCAACAGCGATTTTACCCTTGCCATCAGCAGGTCTTTGTCAAAGGGCTTTTTCATGTAGTCATCGGCGCCCAGCTCCATACTTTTCAGTTGGGTTTCTTCGGAAGAAGTTCCCGTGAGTAAAATAATCGGAATATGGCTTACCGTTTCATCTTCCTTCAGCGTTTTACAAAGATCCAAACCATTTAATCCCTTCATTACAATATCGCTGATGATCAAATCCGGCAATTGCTCATGCGCCAGCCTGATACCGTCCTCTGCACAATCAGCCTGGTAAATTTTATATTCTTTGATAAAAATACTTACCAGGTAATTCCTGATCTCATTGTCATCATCAATGATCAGCAGCGTTTGTTTGTCGGATACCAGTTCTTCCTGCGGCATTACGGTAGTTATTTCCGCCAATTCCTCACCAGGCATTACTTCATTCAATTCACTTAGAATGGAAGCATTTGTATTCGCAACAAGGGCCGGGATTACATTTTCATCATACTGAGATGATACTTCCTGCAAAGATCCTGCATCGGCCACTGCGGGAATTGGTTGAACCATACTTGCACTGAATTCTTTTTGCAATACAATGGTAAACGAAGTGCCTTTGCCAACAATGCTTTCATAAGACACTGTGCCATTGTGTGCTTCAATGAATTTTTTAACCAGGAACAAGCCGATACCAAACCCGGAACGGCTGTCCGCATTTTTTACCTGGTAAAAACGTTCAAACAATTTTTCCCCTTCTTCTTTAGGTATGCCGCTGCCGGTATCGTTGATGTTCACCTTAACATGCTGCCCCACTTCATTTATTATAAACTTGATGCTGCCGCCATCCGGCGTGTACTTAAATGCATTGGAAAGAATATTGAACAATGCGATCTCGATCTTTTCCCGGTCGCCGTTGACGGTGATAGCCGAAGCAGTACATTCAAACTGGTAGGTAATATTTTTAGAACGGGCCTGTTCGGTAAAGCAGGCATATACATTTTTACAAAGCCCAATAAAATCAAGTTTAACCAGGGTGATGGTATCTTCTGAATCTGCTTTTTTAAACAGCAGGAGTTCATCAACCAAGCGCAACAGGCGTTGTGCATTGCGGTACACCACTTTTAATTCTGCATTTTCTGAACGGGCTTCCGGCTTTTTCAGCAGGTCTTTTATCGGGTTAATGATCAACGAAAGTGGTGCCCGAAATTCATGGGACACATTGGTAAAAAAAGCGATCTTCTTTTCATTCAGTTCTTTTTCTTTTTGTGTTTCCAGGTGGGCCAGTTGCACTTCGTATTGCAATTTTGTTTGCCTGTTCTTATATAAAATGTACACATAAAAAGCAGCAATCACCAGCAATACATATAAGCTGTATGCCCACCAGGTGCGGTACCACGGTGGCAAAACCGTAATATCTAACAGCACAGCAGCATCGCTCCATTCGCCATCACCATGGCTCACTTTTACTTTGAAAGTGTAATGCCCTTCTCTTAGTCGGGAAAAGTTGGCCGTACGGATCCCTTTTACATAATTCCAGTCTTTATCCCAACCTTCCAGGTAGTAGGCATAATTCAAATCAGCGGCGTTGGAGTAATCAAGTCCAAGAAAATCCAATGACAGCGTTGCATCATTAAAAGGCACAACTACTTTTTTGATAATGTTGAGATCGGATTGTTTTACATAAGACAGGTTACCTTCTACAGGGGCATTGTTGATGTTGAGGCTGGATAAAAACAATTGGGGCAATTGCTTTTTACCAGAAATATGTTCCGGATAAAAAACATTGAACCCTTTGATACCGCCAAACAATAATTCGCCGCTGCTTAGTTTTAACCCACCATTAAAACTGAACTGGTTGCTTTGTAATCCATCTGATTGAGAAAAATTTTCAAATGTTTTCTGTACCGGGTTAAACATCGACAAACCGTAATAAGTACTTAGCCACAAATTGCCTTCTTTATCTTCCAGTATGCGTAAAATAGTATTTTGCGGCAGGCCATCTGCAGTAGTAAAACGTTTGAAAGTACCGTCTTTCCTGTTAAAAAGCAATAAGCCACCTTCCTGCGTACCTATCCAAAAGTTTTTTCTTTTATCCTCGTATATGCTTCTTACAGCATAACCAATATTGTAAAACTGGTGATTCTTTGTTGCCGTATCTATCCTGATCAAAGAAGTATAATCGCCACCCCAGATATTGCCGTTTCCATCTTCCGTTAAACATTGCAGGTCTGCAAGATTGTTATCGTACATAGCAAAGCTGTTGGCAGTTTTATTGAACAGATACAAACCACCATTGCGTACTGCAGCAGCCCAAAGCCGGTTACGGCTGTCCTGTAATAAGGTCCAAACGTTGTTGTTTAACTTGTCTGTAAAAGGGTTGAAACATGGATACCGCTGAAAAGAACGGGTTTTAAAATCGAAGTGGTTGATGCCGCCAAACCAGGTAGATACCCAAAGCCCGGTAGTCCCATCTTTAGTAATTCCTGTTACAAAATTACTGCTGATGGAGTGGCTGTTGCTGCTGTCGTGTGCATAATTGGTAAAGCCATTGCTGCTGCGGTTCCAGTAACGAAGCCCTGCGCCATCTGTACCGATCCAAACATTGCGGTCATCATCTTCGCAAAAAGAAAGGATAAAATTATCAACTGTTGGATTGTTATCCGGTGTATTGTAAACAACCGCTTTAAATTTATTTATAGATCCTGTTTTAGCTTATTTTGAAGGGCTTGGCGAAGTTAAAGACATGGCGCAGGTAAGGTTGTTTCAGAAAACGATCACCGTGATTTTACTATTTTTGTTTTTTGTCCTCGGCTTTAAATTATATTCCGGAGCCTTGGCATCATT
>CAXTPJ010000232.1:0-5690 GCA_964245855.1 uncultured Ferruginibacter sp.
CGTTTTTGAATAGGCATTGATGGTTTTACTGTAATCGCTTTGTTTATAAAAATCGCCTTTTTTAAAAAAGATATTGCTCAGCAAAAAACTATCTTTTACAATGTTTTTATGGTACCGCACATAATAACCCTGTACGGTATCTTCGGAAAACTCACTCAGCCCAACTGCATCTGCATCGGTAAAATCCGGCCAGATATAAACATTGTTGATGTAATATTTCATCAGCCGGGCGCTGTCTGCAGCGGGGTTTAACACCATGGCCAGTTTGATGGTAGGACTATCCCTTTTTTTGCTGGCCTCGGCCAATAATTTGATGTTTTCAAAAGGGTCGTCGGAAATGGTGGTCAACGCTGCAATGGTAGTGTCGCCACGCATTTTTAAATCGTCGGAAGTAAATTTATAGTATCCATTGTTCCGGTACAGTTCAACCAGCCGGCTGATTTCTGCCAGCACATTGCCTTTGGCAACCGGCTGCCCTTTTACCAAAAATGTTTTGGGCAAAGTTTGCATGGCCAGTTGCTGCAATTCCGGCTTTTTTAAAATATAGCTGACGGTATCGATGAGTGTTGGCGTACCTGCAACAGCAGCATAATCAACCGACACCCGCTGCTGGTTTACCCGTTTAAAAGTAAGCGGAAAACGGTAGGTGAGAGCAGTAAGTTTATTGGTATCAGTTTTAAACGTTACACTGGCGTTGTAATATCCCAAATGCATCAGGCTGTTTTTCATGTTACGGGCAGAAATAGCTGAATAACCAGAATCGTACACCGGGGGATTGATAACAGGATGAAAGATGAAAAATTTATTGGTCTTGACTACTTTGGCACTGTCATCCAACTGCGTGTAAAATTTCTGCGTAATATTCTGACGGTCGTCTTTTGAGAATTGTCCCCCTTTTACTTCCTGTATATTTGTTTCAAACAAAAATGGTTTGGTGAAAGAATACTGGCCACGTTTGGGATAAGTGAAAATATTTTTTGCTGGATTGCAACCGGTGAACAATATAACGGATATCAAAAAACAGGCAGTACTTTTGAAACTTATATACTTGATCAGAACCGGTAAACGCATAAATTTTAATTCTTCGATGCTTAGCAAAACACATTCCAAATATATCCAAAGTTTGCACCTTAAAAAATTCAGGGATGCTGAAAACGTATTTATTGCCGAAGGTAGTAAAGTGGTAATGGAATTGGTACGGTCGGGCAAATTTGTTTGTACAGAAGTGCTAGGATTACAGGAGTGGTTACATGAAAATGAGCAGCAGTTACGCAAGCATTACAGTGAACCGTTACAGGTGGTTGAACAGCATGAACTGGAAAAAATAGCAGCCCTGGCCACCCCAAACCAGGTTTTGGCCATTTTTAAAAAAGCGCCGGTTGCTGCAATAACCGCCAAAGGAAAAATAAGTTTGGTGCTGGATAATATACAGGATCCCGGCAACCTTGGCACCATTATCCGCATTGCTGACTGGTTTGGTGTATGCAACATCATTTGTTCTGCCGGCAGCGCTGAAATGTACAATCCTAAAGTAGTGCAAAGTACCATGGGCAGCCTTGGCCGGGTGAATGTTTTTTACACGGAACTGGCCACCTGGTTGCCGCAACAGGCAGGCATAAAAATATATGCGGCCGCATTGAATGGAATAGATGTAAAAAAACTGAAAGGCTTAACTGAAGGAATAATAGTGATAGGAAATGAATCGAAAGGCATCAGTGAGACAATCATGCAACTGGCCACCGACCGTATTACCATCAATAAAGTTGGTGAAGCAGAATCGCTGAATGCGGCAGTAGCCACAGGCATTATCTTATCGCACATTCTATAAATTAATTAAAAGTGCTATTAACATTTCAATATTATGAAATTGGGTTTTTTTATACGGAGCGATGTGAAGTTTTAAATAACTTTGAAACAAAGAGATTTAACCATGAAGAAAATATTTACTACGCTTGCGGTTGTGTTGTTGTGTAAAATGATGCTGGCGCAAACTGTTGCAAGGGTTACTTTGTATGCCAACAATGCATCGGATGTGATCAGTTGCCAGGTAGAGCAAAATGTGCTGCTGAACTTTTCTAAAGAAGGCAATATCATTGATTTTGGCGTAGAAGATTATTATATGCGGATGATGAAATTCATGGGCAGGGTTGATTATTATTCTGCCAATGAAGATGTGGCTTTCCGTGGAAAAGTCCGGTATATCGGTGCAACACAAATTACTTACTATGCTTCTTACGATAACGAAGCCCAGCGTGGTAAAATTAAAAGCATCGGCAGCCTTGCATTTGATTATTACGGCCCTTATGAAGATGAGGCAACCAAAGGAAAGATAAAAAGTATTGGCGCTACACAATTATCTTATTTCTCTAATTTTGATAACGAAGCTTTGAAAGGAAGGCTGAAAAATTTTGGCAACACCAACATTAGCTATTACAGTTCTTTTGATGATAAAGCCATTAAAGGAAAAGTGAAAAGCATCGATAATGTAAACTTCACTTACTATACTTCTTTCGACCGGAAGGAATACCAGGGCGCAATGAAAACCGGTACCTCCAATGCAATCATCAATGGGGTAAAGTACATTGTAAGAAATTGACCTGGTAATTTTAAAACCTCATAGCGTATATAAAAAAAAGAGGATGTCTTAAAAATAAATAAGCCTTCTGTGAACAGCTTATACGAAAATTTTTCCATCAGGGGTACGAAATATAAAGAGGCTGTCTCGGACTTTTGAGACAGCCTCTTTATAATATTTAAGTTCGGATATGCCGAAGACAAAATTTATTAAGTTTTAGTTTTCCCCGCTTTTCAATGCTGATTTTTCCTTTGCAGAAGCCAGGTTAGCCGAAGGGACCTGTGTACTAAAGCTTACTCCCATATCAAATTGTTTAAAATCATCTTTTAAATAATGAGAAGTAACTACCAGGTTGCTGTCTTTTCTTTTTACAGACAAATAATGAAACATTGGTTTGTAATCATTCGCCAGGTCTACCAGGTTTTTATCTGCATCTCCCAAAGGCTGGTGCAATCCACCGCCTCCACCAATCACCACAAAATCTTTACCCCTTACTTTAAAATGCTCAAAGGCATGACAGTGGCCGGTAATGAACAGTTGCGCCTTTTTTGAATCGATGTAACTGTCAACAAAACTTTTTTGTACTTCATTGGAGCATTTAACCACTTTGCTTTTGGTATAAGGTGCATGGTGGCAGCATACAATTACCGCTTTAACCGAATCGGTGGCGTCCAATGATTTCATGGTTGCCTCATACCAATCCTGCTGCTTCTTTTCTTCCGTTGCTGTAAGTGAACTGAAATTTGAATTGAGCAATACAACGGCTATGGAATCAGTTACTGAAACGTAACCCGTTTTTACATTCATCGGGAACCTTTTCTGGAAATTGCGTTCTCCTTTTTTCCGTCTTCCCATTACTTCATGGTTGCCTAAAATGCCGCAAACATCTGTTCCGCTTTTGCGGCAGCTATCTAAAAACAGGTCTACATTTTTCCATTTTTTATTAGCATAGCCTAACCCGACCACATCGCCCAGCATATATAGATTCCTGGGTTTTTGTTCCAGGATAGTGGCGAAAATCCCCGCCGTAGCCCGTTTGTTTTGATTGGGGTGCAACAAAATCTTTTCCACCATCAGCGGTTGCTGGGTATCACTTACAAAAAATATTTCGTCGGAAGATTTTGATGGCGATGCCGGTACAATTGCAACTTGCGCATTGGCATGCAAACAAACAGCAATTAAAGAACACAAAGAAAGCAATTGATTTTTCATATTGGATGATTTTTGATTAGTCCCATTGAAACAGTTTCCAAATAAAATGAGCCTGTAAACTGATGGCTGCATCCTTGGTTTCAAAAGCATTTGTCCACTTTGCCTCCGCTGCAAATCCTGCCCTTGTTGAAACCGGGAATGTGTAAGACAAAGCAATATTCGAGCCTAACACCCATTGGCTTGAATTGACAGTCCCATTGTATTCAAGGTGGGTTGTAAGCCAGTAAGAACCAAACCCGGCATACACATTTAACCTTTTATACAGTTGCATTGAAAAAACGACGAGTGCAGGAATGGCGTTTAAACTTACGCTGCCGTTGGTATTTCCGTTTTTGACTTTATAAGAATAAAAATTCAAAAAACCGGTTTCTACACCTACTCTAAGCCTGTATTTTGGATACCACATCAACCTTGCGGTAGTAGCCCCGCTGAATTTGTTGATATTGCCCGGCAAGTCAATAGGTCGGCGAACATTTACCGGCTTGGCATAGGTGGAAATACCGCCGCCAATTTGCAATACAAAGGCCGGTTTCCGTCGTAGAATGGTATCTCTTTTAACATTGGTTTGTGCTAAAGAACTGTTAATGAAAAAGGCAGCCAAAATGACGGCAACAAACCGGAAAATTTTACTGGTGTACATAATAATTATAAGCTATGCATGATGGGAAATTAGACAGCATTCCATCAAAATTTCCTTCGTTAACAAAACGGGTAACAAACTCCGGAACATCAATGGTCCACACAAAAACACGCCTTCCCTGTCCATGGATGATGTCGACATTGCTGTTCTGTGTTCCTTCGGTAAACCGGGGCGCCCATACTTTTGCGTTGATGCGTTGCACATCTTCCATGGTAAGTTCGCATAAGGATGGAGTGTTGGTGTAATCAGTTAATTGTTGAAACTGGTCCAGTTGCGTTTGTTCGGGCAACCCGATCACAATCTCCAACGACCTTCCTGCCTGTGCCGCTTTCTGTATGTATTCTTTCTGAATTTCATGCACCGGTTTTATCGAGCCAATATATTTTGTATCGAGCCAGACAAAGGTGAGGGGTGTCCGGTATAAAACTGCGTCTAATGCTTCCCGTAAGGTTGGTATGCGTTCACCATGTATGAGCCGTACAAAAGTTGTTAACTGATCGTAAGTATAATTTTCTATCGCACCAACCAATCCACTTTTTTGAATGAGCCTTAGGTTAAGCGTATTGTCGTGATACAATATGGGAACGCCATCTTTGGTAAACCTCACATCGATCTCAATACCGGTAGAACCAAACTCCGCCGTTTTCAAGATCATGGCGACAGAGTTTTCAGAGTGCGGCAACAGGTCAGAAGTCCTTCCGCCGGAACGGTGTGCTAAAATTTTAAAACCGGGATGGCTGTTGTTTAGTTTTCTTTGATATACCATTGAAAAGGAGGAAGCAGGGGTAATGTCATTCATTCCGTACACACCTTTAATGGTTACGCTTCCGCTGTCTGTAACCGGGTTGGCACCAAGCAATAGGGCAGCGCCTTCATTTTGGTTGATGGTAAGCCTGATCAACCCTGTTTCAATGCCTTCCATTTTGCGCCAATAGCCACTGAGCAGGATGTTCCCATTCAGTTGTTTGCCTTCGCAAATAAAGTAGCCGATGTCGTTGGCAAAAAAACCTGAGATGTGAAAAGTAGTGTCATGGTTTAGGTTAATAACATAACTGCATTTAACGGCGCCAAGCGGTCCAAAAAAATCGATGCCCTCTGTAACAGCATATACGCCTTCCATCGCATTTCTTGCAGTTTGAGTGAACGAAGTTGCGGCAGGATTATTAAACTCCTCCCAACCAGTGGTGTTGGGCATGATGACTTCGTAATCTTTTTTGCAGGAAAAGAAAATGACCGGTAACAGGATGATGAATAGCTTTCTCA
>CAXTPJ010000233.1:0-5668 GCA_964245855.1 uncultured Ferruginibacter sp.
CGTCCTCGTTCCCTTCATCTGTTTCTTTTTCCAATGCAAATGTATGAAACAAATAGTTATACTCCAAAACAGAGTGGTTTTTATGTAAAACGAAACGATTAAATTATTACTAAATATTAACAGCGCAGCTTGCAATCAATTTATACATTTGCAGTATGAACCTTTTCAGAATCGCTTTTGAGCTCTTTGCGCTCTATATTTTATACAAGTTAATTTTCGATTTTATCATCCCGGTTGCCAAGACTACCAAACAGGTAAAAAAACAGTTTAGTGACATGAGCCAGCAGATGCAGGAAAAAATGAACCAGCAGCAGGCGGCAGCCAACCAGCAAAGGGCCAATTATTCAACTGCAAGCGCCGCCGCTCCAAAAAGTAAAAACGACGACTACATTGACTTTGAAGAGATCAAGTAGTATTTTATGATTACTTGCCTTTACCAGATGTTCAGCATTTCGATCCGCTCATTTCCCTGTAAAAAATGAGTATGCAAACCGGCTTGTTTTGCGCCTTCAATATTTTTGTAAGAATCATCTACAAAAAAAGTTTCTTCCCCGTTTAAGCCTGCATCTTCCAGTACAAATTGGTAGGTTTCTGGATAAGGCTTGCGCCGATGAATTAAATGAGAATACCAAGTTTTAGTAAAACAGCCATCAAAAGAAGTACCGCCAATTTCTTTTTCAAACTTTTCTATAAAAGCCGTGTGATGAATGCTGTTGGTGTTGCTCAGCAAAAACAACCGGTACCTGGATTTTAATGCAGTTAAATATTCGAGGCTTTCTTTTCTAAAGCTTAACAGCATGGCGTTCCAGGCAGTTTGTATCTGCTCATGATCCGTTCCCGGTGAACAAAACTGCTGCATGGTTGTGTAGAAAACTTCTTCCGTAATTTTGCCCGTTTCCAGTGATTCAAACAGGTCGTTTGCATCTGCCTGGGAGTAATAGTCATCAAAATGTTTTACACCCAATGCTTTAAATGCATCAGCGGTTTTATAGTAATCAATATCGAGCAGCACGCCGCCCAGATCGAAAATGATATTTTTTATTGCTGCCATTTTTTAATTTACCTTAACTGATAAATGAAGGTAAGCGTAAAACTATAATTTTGCCGCTTCAAACGGTTTGCAACTGCTTCATTTTACAAACCAGCAACTTTACTTCAGTCCCCATGAAGCTGTAAAATATGCAACCAGCAAGCGTTGCAGCCTGCCTGTTTATTTCTAAACCAACATTCTGTTTATGAACCGCATCAAAAACATTGTATTACCCGGATCTGGCGGTAAACCAATTACACTTGATATTTTTTTTGAAACAACTGATCATCCTTTGCCGGTAATTATCTATGCACATGGATTTAATGGATTTAAAGACTGGGGTAATTTTGACCTGGTTGCTACGGCTTTTGCCAGCGCAGGTTTTGCCCTGGTAAAATTTAATTTTTCGCACAATGGCACTACGCCGGAGCAACCGGAAGAATTTGCAGACCTGGATGCATTTGGCAATAACAATTATACCCGGCAACTGGAAGACTTAAAAGTTGTAACCGATTGGGTGAGCAATAACCAACATACTTATGTAGCAATTTTGGACATTGAAAATATTTTCCTGATTGGCCACAGCATGGGTGGCGGTATTGCTATTTTGTTTGCCGCTGAAGATGACCGGATAAAGAAACTGATCACCTGGGCAGCCATCAGCGAATGTAAAACGCCCTGGGGTAACTGGCCGGCGGATAAAATAAAAGCCTGGGAAATGTCTGGTGTTGAATATTATGCCAATACCCGGACCAACCAGCAAATGCCTTTGTATTATCAATTGTACCAGGATTTTCAGCAAAACCAATCAAGGCTAAACATTGAAAAAGCAATCAGCAAATTGCATATCCCGGTGCTGATTTGTCATGGATCGAGTGATATTTCGATAGCAGTTGAAAATGCTTATTTATTGAAGGAATGGCAACCTGCCGCCACCCTATTTATTGTAGATAGCAATCATGTTTTTGACCGTAAACATCCGTGGATATTAACCACTTTGCCAGAAGCAATGGAAGAAATATTGTTGGAATCGATCAGTTTTTTAAAAGTTCATCAACCGATAACAGCCAAATTAGATGTAAAATAAAAAAGGGGCCAGGATAAAAATCCAGCCCCGCTTTAAAATCCAATATCCTATGAAAAACCTGAGCAAATGTACAGGTTGTATTTTCCGTCCGCAATACCCCATTCAGGGTATTTTTTAAATAAAAAATGCCTCCGCAAAAGCGAAGGCACTACAAATATGAGGGTTACAAATATTTTATCCTGCAATATACCTGCGGCGTATATGCTTTCCTTTCATATAAAATTTAATAGGATAAACATCTGGCGACTGGGTAAGTCTTCCAAAAAGATTTCTAAATACGTTGAATAATGAGTTTCCTGCTGTGGTGTTATTTGTATTTTTCATGATAAAAGATATTAATGTGATGATTTAACGGAAGATATGCAAGTTTATTGTGCAAAGATTGTTAATTACCACATTTATTTTTAAAATAATACAAAAAATAGCCTTCACGATGATGAAGGCCTTCTATCAGGATGGGCTATTAAGTACTATTTTATTAAGCCTGCTGTTTTCCTCTTTCAGGATATTTATCCCTTTTGTAGTATTTGATTGGATACTCTTCGTCTGTTTTAACCAGTTTGGTAAAAAAGTTTTTTACTGCTTTAATGATCGGTGTTGCCGATTGTTTAGTGGTAGAGTTATTCATTTTATAGGGTATTTACAAAGTTGAAAACGATACATGTTTATAATTTATTGTAGTTTGAATACCATTTTATTAATAACGAAAACAAGTGCCATAGAGATTGAAAGTTTAATAAAAACGCTGCATTTAACATCGCTTTATAACTAAATAAACAGTAACCGTGCCTGTTATTAGCAACAGTAAAAATCTGTAATAATCAATCTGTTTATTTACGTTTTAGATATTAAGCAATACTATAACCACAATTTGTTTGATGAAATAGCCGCAAAAATATAGCCTTCGGCTAACCGAAGGCTATCAGATAATATTGTTTACATTTTAATAATCGATTACCTGTTCTTCCATTATTTTAGGCATTGCACGGAATTCGTATTGCTGGTTACGGAGTTGCGGCTCAAAACCTGCTTCCCTGATGGCCTCCTGGATCCCTTTGCTGGTAAAGCGATGCGGCGCCCCGGCTGCACTTACTACGTTCTCTTCTATCATGATGCTCCCGAAATCATTGGCGCCGGCATTTAAACAAAGCTGGGCAGTTTTTTTACCAACCGTTAACCAGCTTGCCTGTATGTTTTTTACATTCGGCAACATGATGCGGCTCATAGCAATCATGCGGATATATTCTTCTGCGGTAGTTAAATTATGAACGCCCCTTATTCTTGTCAGCAATGTATCAACATCCTGGAATGTCCAGGGAATAAATGCTATAAATCCTTTGGCTGATTCGGGCTTTCTGCTCTGCACTTCTCTCAGCTTTACCAAATGTTCAAACCTTTCCGTGATGGTTTCTACATGGCCAAACATCATGGTAGCACTGGTAGTAATATTTAATTTATGCGCTTCATGCATTACATCCAGCCATTCCTGGCTGCCGCATTTTCCTTTACTGATCAGGCGCCTTACCCTATCGGTTAATATTTCTGCGCCGGGGCCCGGCAAGCTATCCAAACCCGCTTCTTTTAGTGCAATTAAAACCTCCCGGTGTGTACTTTTTTCAAGTTTGGTGATGTGTGCAACTTCCGGCGGGCCAAGGGTGTGCAGTTTGATATTAGGATAAAGGCTTTTCAGCTCTTTAAACAATCCAACATAATAACTCAAACCAAGGCCGGGATGATGGCCGCCCTGCAATAACAGTTGTTCGCCGCCATAGCGGATGGTTTCATCAATTTTTCTTTTGTATGTTTCAATGTCTGTAACGTATGCTTCAGGATGGCCGGGGATCCTGTAAAAATTACAAAACTTACAGTTGGCGATACAAACATTGGTGGTGTTCAAGTTCCGGTCAATGATCCAGGAAACCTTGCCGTGCGGCACTTGTTTTTTTCTTAACTCATTTGCCACGAACATTAATTCGGTGAGCGGCGCCTGTTCAAATAAATAAACCCCTTCTTCAACTGAGAGCATTTCGAAGTTGAGCGCCCTCCTGTATAGTTCCTGTAATTGCATAAAACCGTTTGAATAATTAATAACAAAAGTACATCCAATAGGTTGTATATTTAATGATATTGCTTATATGAAGAAAATGTTGTGCATAATTTCTTTTGCAGGGCTATTGCAAACCGGCAAAGGTCAGGAGATCATCTCTCCATTGCCGCAAGCAAAATTCATCACCAAATTCCCTTTTAAACAATACAGTGGCGGCGTAATGATCGTTCAGGCGCTGCTGAATAATTTTACAGACACATTGAATTTTATTCTTGATTCCGGCAGTGGCGGTATCTCCCTTGACTCTTCAACCTGCGCCGGTTTGGGCATTGAAGGGCGGCAATCTGATACTACCATCACCGGTATGGGCATCGCTCATAAAGTAAAATACATTTATAATCAGCGCCTAAAATTTCCCGGACTTACCATTGAAAGATTAAACTTTCATATCAATAATTACGAAATACTCAGCAGTGTATATGGTGAAAAAATTGACGGCATCATCGGCTACAGTTTTTTAAGCCGCTACATTGTTCAGATAGATTTTGACAGTGCTGAAATTAAAGTATTATCCCCCGGCGAACTGGAATACCCCAAAGCCGGAAGCACTATCAGGCCAGCTTTTACGAACCTGCCAATACAAAACCTGCACTTAAAAGATAAGAAGATCATCGACTTTAATTTTTACCTGGATACCGGCGCCGGTTTATGTTTTTTAATGAGTGAGAAATTTTCTAAAGACAGCAGCATTTTACTGAAACGCCGTAAACCTATTATAACGCAGGCAGAAGGAATGGGAGGCAAACTTGAAATGAAACTGACGGTGGTAAAACTGCTGCAAATTGGCAAATACAAATTCAGGCAGGTGCCTACTTATGTGTTCCGGGACGATTACAATGTAACTTCCTATCCCTATGTTGGTGGCTTAATGGGCAATGATTTGCTCAGACGCTTCAACCTCATTTTCAATTATCCAAAAAGAGAAATCCATTTATTGCCTAATAGCCATTTCAATGATCCGTTTGATTATGCTTATACAGGAATGTCGTTGTACTATTTGAATGGCCAAATATTGATCGATAACATTACAGAACATTCGCCGGCAGAAAAAGCCGGGTTAAAAACAGATGATGTCCTGGTGGCTGTAGGAACCAATTTTTCCAACAATATCATGCAGTATAAAAATTTACTGCAGGTGGTGAATGAAAGAATTTCGATAGTCATACGCCGTGATGGCGAATTAATGCAAAAATTTATAAAGCCCAAAAGCATTATGTAGTGTGCCTGCTGCAAACAAACGATACAATTGTTTTACTATAAACTTATGGCAGCATTATTCGCCTCCCCTTAACTTTGCCGCATGATTCAGTTTGACAAGTTTACCCTAAGCAATGGATTACGGGTATTGGTGCATGAAGATAAAAGCACCCCAATGGCAGTAGTGAATGTAATTTATGATGTAGGCGCCAGGGATGAAAACCCCGAGAAAACAGGCTTCGCTCAT
>CAXTPJ010000234.1:0-5664 GCA_964245855.1 uncultured Ferruginibacter sp.
ATTGATTCACAATTTACCATTCACCATTCCACCACCAAACCAAAAAATAAACAAATGAAAAAGTTATTCCTGATCACCGGCTGTTGCCTTTTGATGTTGTCTTCTTTTGCACAAAGCGAAAAGTTTACTGCAGCCATGACAAAAAACCTGGCCATGATGGACAGCAGTTTTAAAAACCCACCGGAACTATTAAAGCTGGCCAACAATTTTGAGCGCATTGCCAGCACTGAAAAAAATCAGTGGCTGCCTTACTATTATGCGGCTTTTTGCCAGGTGAATTATGGCTTTATGGAACAGGATAAATCCAAGACAGATGCCATTGCAGATAAAGCAACTGAACTGATCAATAAAGCAGATTCTTTAGCGCCCAACAATTCTGAAATTTCCTGCATTAAAAGCATGATCGCCAGTTGCCACATGCTGGTTGATCCAATGCAAAGATGGCAGGAATATGGAAAAGAAAGTGCCGATAATATTTCTGCTGCCATGCAACAGGATCCCAACAATCCAAGGCCTTATTTTTTGAAAGGACAGGGATTGCTGTACACGCCGGAACAATTCGGCGGTGGATGCAAAACGGCCAAACCAATATTGCAGATTGCCATTGATAAATATGCAACGTTTAAACCTGTATCCACCATCTCTCCTGATTGGGGTAAAAACATTGTGCAGGGTTTAATGGAGAAATGTAACAAATAAATGTCGTCAGCGCCATGCTATAACTATTCCTATGTTTAAAGACCTCGACCCGATATTACACTCACAGTTACGGTTAGCCGTAATCAGTTTACTCACCAGCGTAAAGGAAGCGGAATTTACTTTATTAAAAGAAAAAACAAATGCTACAGCCGGTAACCTGAGTGTGCAGATCAATAAATTAAAAGATGCCGGTTACATTGATGTAGTAAAACAATTCAACAACAATTACCCGCAAACGATTTGTAAAATAACGTCCAAAGGAACCAATGCTTTTGATGCTTATATAACGGCATTGCAAACATATATGAACCCTAACGGTTAAATAAAAACCCTTCTTTATGAGAAGGGTTTTTTGTTGTGCCTGGTTTTTTAAAAAGTTACTTCCACAAAAGAAGCGGAGTAGAATATATTTTATGGCTGGTGTTGAGGCAAACAGTGTAGTTGCCTTCTTCCAGGTTGGTTAGCTGATGTACATTGATCTTGTTTTGTCCGGCCAGCAATTTTACCGGTTGTTTTAGAACTATTTTTCCGGCTTCGTTAAAAACAATTACAGTCCCTTTGCCTTCTTTGTCGGCCTTAAAAGTAAGCAGGGCACTGCCTGTCTTGGTATTAGGCGAAATAGCCAGTTCATCTTTTCCGCCCTCAAATTTGCTGGTGTCCCTATCAGCCCGGAGCGGTAGTTGATTTATTTGTATTGAATTTGCCGATACGGTTGCGGTAATTGAAAAGCTCAATACCAAAGCTGCGATTAACTGTTTCATACTGTGAGATTTTGGGTATATAAAGATTAAAATGCCGATGCTTGATCAGGCTATACACAGTATATCGGAAGTAAATAGAAACGCTTTTCTAAGGATGATCAGAAATATACTAAAAAAGAAAAATTGGAAATAGGTACGGTTGTTCAGGAGAATGGGTCGGAAATAATTAACATAAAGATAGGAGATTATTTTACACAGCCAAATTTTATTTAAAAATTGCCGTACACAATGATAGTTTTAAACAATTACCTGACGTATCCGTTTTACCTTTGGCAATATCATACTCCATGGCAACCATCATACAGGTTAATCAGCTTAGCAAAAAATACGGGGATTTTCAAGCGGTCAATGATCTTTCTTTTACGGTAAACGAAGGCGATGTGTATGGATTTCTTGGCCAGAATGGCGCAGGCAAATCCACTACCATCAGGATGTTGCTTACGCTGATAAAACCAACCGGCGGCGACATCAACATATTTGGAAAAGCATTGCATAGCAACCGCTCCGAAATATTGAAACAGGTTGGTGCAGTGATTGAAAAGCCAGACTTGTACAAATATCTTTCCGCCTACGATAACCTTTCCATCTTTGCAAAAATGAGTGGCATAAAAGTGACAAGGCCGTTGCTGATGGATCAATTAAAAATGGTTGGGTTAGAAGAAGCTGCCAAAAGAAAAGCAGGTGTTTTTAGCCAGGGCATGAAACAGCGTTTAGGCATTGCCGTTGCATTGGTGCATAATCCTGCATTGGTTATTTTGGATGAACCAACCAATGGGCTCGATCCGCAGGGTATTGCTGATATGCGAAACCTTATCCTGAGTTTAAGTAAAGAAATGGGTAAAACAGTAGTGATCTCTTCTCACCTGTTAAGCGAAATAGAACTCATTGCCAACCGCATGATCATTATTAATAAAGGGAAGAAAATTGTAGAAGGTGTGGTAGACGAATTGCTTGATCCAGCCCATACCGTAATCGATATTGATACCCCGGACATCATTACTGCCAAACAAAAGCTGCAACAAACTACTTGGTCAAAATATTTGCAGGAAGGCAAACCGCTGCAACTGATGATGGATAAAGAGCAGGTACCGCAGTTGATACAGGACCTGGTAGCAATGGATATCCCGTTGTTATCGGTCAATTCCAGCCATTCGCTGGAAAATTATTTTTTATCACTTACAACCCAATCCGGCAATGTTGAACCTTTTGCAAATTGAGTTATTCAAGATATCGAAGCGGCCCAGGACCTACATTGCTTTTGTAGCCATCACTGCCATTGTTTTTATTTTCCAATTTGCCTTCAAAGCAGATGGACAAAGCTACATGGACCTGATGCTGCAAAGTGTAAAAGATGATTTTTCTTTTGACCGCATACAGGCCATCAACGGCTATTTCATGTGTTACATCATTTTGAATACGCTGTTGATACAGGTGCCGATACTGGTAGCATTGATCGCTGCCGATTCTATTTCCGGCGAAGCCAATATGGGAACATTGCGTTTGCTCATTTCCAAACCGGTAAGCCGTACACAGATCATTTTAGTGAAGTTTGCAGCAGCTACCATTTTCACCATTTTTTTATTGTTGTGGATGGCCATCACAGCCTTGCTTTTTAGTATTATCATTTTCGGTACCGGCGATATGCTGGTGTTCCGCTCAAAGGGAGAAGATTCGCTGATTATGCTGATAACAAAAGAGGATGTGATGTGGCGGTATTATGCAGCGTTTGCGTATGCTACCGTAGCCCTCACCGTTATTGCAGCCTTGTCTTTGTTGTTGTCCATTTTTGCAGAAAATTCAATCGGTCCTATCATTGCCACCGTTTGTATTGTCATTGTGTGTACCATCATTTCCAACATCAATGTGCCCATCATTGACCGGAACGTAAAACCATTTTTGTTTACTTCTTATCTGGTTGGCTGGAAAGGATTTTTTTATATTGGGTCAGATGCCAATGGCAATACCATTAAAGGAAGCCTGGAAAACTGGCCGGCCATACGGAATAGTTTATTGATACTGATTGCCCACATTGTTGTCATTGTAGGCATATCGGTTGCAGTATTTAAAAGAAAAGATATTTTATCATAAAAAATAATTGAATGAAGCGATTGATGTTTTTTTTCCTGTTATTGTTTTCGCTAACAGCCAAAGCGCAGGATGCAGCTACTATTGTAAAGAAAGTGAAGGCCAAAATTGACCTGGTAAATAACTATGAAGCCAGTGGAAACATGAAGACCAATGTGGCATTTTTAAAAGTGCCGCAGGCAGATGTAAAGATCTTTTTTAAAAAGCCCAACCTGCTGAAAATTAAAAATGAAAAAGGAATTTCGTTTGTGCCTAAAGGCGCTGTCAGCATCAATCTCAACCACATCATTGGTGGAGAAGGTTACAGTGTAATTGATGCGGGGTACGAAAATATCGGGGCAGTAAAAACCAAAGTAGTTAAGCTGTTGCCCACAGATGATAACGCAGATATTGTACTCTCTACTTTATACATTGATGAAACCAACCTGGTGATATTGAAAGCGAAAACCACCACAAGGGAAAACGGTAGTTACCAATTGGAAATGGTATTTGGAAAATACAGTTCGTACGGCTTGCCCGACAAGATTACTTTCACTTTTAATACAAAGGATTACAAACTGCCTAAAGGTGTAACTTTTGATTTTGATGATGGAACAACTGCCGGCAAACCTGCTGAAAAAACAAAGAGTGGTAAAGCCGAAATCACTTTCAATTCCTATATCATCAACAAAGGCGTAGCAGACGATATTTTTAAATGATGTTATTCCGGTAATTCGGTAATCCTTTCATCTACTGCTCTTGCAAAGGCAGCAGCACTGATTTTCTTCAATGGATTTTTGCGGTTGTCGGCAAATTCTTTCCGGCCGTTTATGATGTCTACACATTTAAAGATAGCTTCCCTGAAAGAGGCTTCATCCGCTTTATTTTTTCCCGCAATATCAAATGCAACACCATGGTCCGGTGAAGTGCGAACACCATTTAATCCGGCGGTATAATTTACGCCTTCGCCGATGGCCAGCGATTTAAAAGGGATCAATCCCTGGTCGTGGTACATGGCCAATACGGCATCAAATTTTTCGTAGTGACCCCTTGCAAAAAATGCATCCGGTGAGTATGGGCCGAAGCAAAAAACATCTTTCTGTTTAGCTTCTTTTATGGCGGGCTTAATAATTTCTTCTTCCTCTTTACCGATCAATCCTTCGTCGCCGGCGTGCGGATTTAACCCCAGCACAGCGATCCTTGGTTTATCAATACCAAAATCTTTTTTTAAGCTATTGTGAATGATGTTGAGTTTGCTGATGATGTTTGCTTTGGTAATGTGCTGTGCAATATCTTTTACTGCTACATGTTCTGTAACCAAACCCACCCGCATATTTTCTGCCACCATAAACATAACCACATCGTTTACACCAAACAAATTTTTGAGGTAAGGGGTATGACCGGTAAAATTAAATTCAGCCGATTGGGTATTGTTTTTATGAATAGGGGCCGTTACCAGCCCATCGATCTTGCCTTCTTTTAAAGCCTGTGCTGCGGTAACTAAACTCATTACCGCATATTTACCTCCTATTTCATTTAGTAAACCGGGCGTTACAGCAACTTCTTCTTCCCAGCAATTGTACAGGTTGATTTGTTTGTGGTTGATACGGGTAGCATCTTTTACGCTGCTGAAATTAAAGTTGACATCCGGGATGGCTTTACGGTAAAAGTTCAGCACCTTGTTATTGGCAAATATAACAGGGGTGCATATTTCAAGTAAGCGACTGTCGGCCACTGTCTTGATGATCAATTCCAGTCCGATACCATTTACATCGCCGCAACTAAGGCCAATTACCGGTTTGTTTTCAACTTGCATAGCAAAAAATTTGGTGGTAAAAATACAACATTGTTGCTCAAAAACTTTTAAAGCAACAAGTCAAGTTATAAAAATTGATGTGCTGCAATCGACGTGTTGTTATGTTGATACGGGCATTTATCCCGAATACAGTAATTTCACCGCTTATTTGAAATAAACCAATCTCATTTTGCAATTAAAAAAATCACTCGGCCAGCATTTTTTAAAAGATGAATCCATTACCAAACGGATCGTTGAAATATTACAGGAAGACAGTTTTACCAATTTGCTGGAAGTTGGCCCTGGTGGTGGAGCACTGACCAAGTACCTGGTTAAAATTCCCAA
>CAXTPJ010000235.1:0-5662 GCA_964245855.1 uncultured Ferruginibacter sp.
AGAAAGGCTTTTAAACAACTGCTCTGTTTTAGCAACTTCATCCGGTGCCAGTTGCATGAAGCGAACCACCGCCAATGGCGAAATATAAGAAGAAGGATTTTTTGAAATGAAATCTTGTATAGCTTGTTTGGCGTTGTTTACCGTAGTTTCCTCCTTTGGAGCATTTTCGCTAAACAATGCCTGGTAAGGCGCCAGTGCATTATTCATTTTTTCAAAGTCAACATGCGATGCAGAACCTGATACCACTGCCCTATCCATGGTAGCCCGGTCGCCCGATACTTTCACGGTACTATTATCTAAAAACAACGTAAGAAACGGAGGTTTTTGATCGATTGCAATGATCTTAAAAGCAGGCTTTGGCAATTTGCCTTTAAAAGAAAACAAGGTCTTTTCAACGGTAGTCTGCATTTCAGGCGCACCGGTTTGCCCGTTGAGCAAAGAAATTTTTGTTCCGTCCGCCACACCGGTCAGTTCTCCATTTATAACAAACCCTTCTGCCACGGGTGCTATCTGTTTGGCAGCATCTTTTGGTTTGGCAGATTTCACTTGTGCAGTCAACAAAGACGGGAACAATATAGCGGCGAATACTAATTTTTTCATTGTAATTTTTTGATGCTGCAATTTAGCCCATTTTCGGTAAAACGATTATGTCAATATGCTATTTAAGAATTCTTTTGTAGCCGCCTGCACATCTTTGTTTTTTTCTAATGCGTTAATGTAGGCGCTGCCAATAATGGCACCATTGCTGTATTTACAGGCCGCCTGGAAAGTAGCTTTATCCTTTATTCCAAACCCTACTAATATGGGATTGCCCAGGTTCAACGATTGCAGTTTTTTAAAATAACTTGCCTGGTCGTCAATAGCTTTGTTGTTGCCGGTGGTAGATGAGGAAGAAACGGCATAGATAAATCCGCTGCTGAGTGTATCAATTTTCCGGATGCGCTCTTCGCTTGTTTCTGGTGTAACCAAAAAGATAAAATCCAGTCCATACTTTTTTACGATGGGGCCATACTCTGTTTCAAATTCATACTGGGGAAGATCGGGCAATATTAATCCATCGATTCCCACAGCGGCTGCGGCGGCACAAAACTTTTCAAAGCCGTACTGCAATACCGGGTTCATGTAACCCATTAAAATCACTGGAACGATAATATCATTCCTGAAATTGTTTAACTGTTCAAAGAGTTTATCGATGCTGATACCATTGGCGAGTGCAATGCCGTTGCTTTGTTGTATCACCGGTCCATCGGCCAGCGGATCGCTGTACGGCATTCCCAGTTCGATGATGTCAGCGCCATTTTGCTGAAGCGATTGCATCACAGTCAATGTGCTTTCCAAAGCAGGATAGCCTGCTGTGCAATACACATTTAAAACATTACTTTTTTTCTGACCAAATAACTGCTGTAACCTCGACATGTGTTGTTTTGAATAAAATAAAAATTGATACTATTGCTGCACAAAGCAATTTGATTACTGCGCATC
Source organism: uncultured Ferruginibacter sp. (assembly GCA_964245855.1). GTDB lineage: Bacteria > Bacteroidota > Bacteroidia > Chitinophagales > Chitinophagaceae > Ferruginibacter. The sequence continues at coordinate 1,483 of CAXTPJ010000235.1, forward strand.
CAATACCTGCTTTTCACCCAGCAACACTTCCCTGCCATCCAATATCATGTGGCGGTAGGCTGGTTTGGCGTCAATATCCAATGTAAGTTTGTAAGCAGCTTTTGTTGCACCGGCTTTGGGAAAGTTTACAATGATGCTGTCGCCTTTTCTATCAACCGTATAATTTTTGCCATCAAAATCAGCATCGATGCAACTGATCACTTCGTACCGTTCACCGGCAACATTCGACAATATTTTGATCGGTGTTACCTGGTCGGAACAATCACCCAGCTTTTCAAATTTCAACAAATGGTTGATAAACGAATCGCTGCATGAAGAAAAGAACAGGGCGGCAAAAATGACTAATGTGTATTTCATGTTTATATAAATTTCATGTAGGTTGCTAAATCTTTGTCGCCCCGGCCACTTAAACAGATCACCACACAATCATTTTTTTCAAAAGTCATTTTATCCAGTACAGAAAAGGCATGGGCAGTTTCCAGTGCCGGGATAATGCCTTGTGACTTTGCTACATAAAAAGCTGCTGCCAGCGCTTCTTCATCTGTGGCACTTAAAAAAATACCCCTGCCGCTTTGAAACAAATGTGCATGCAGCGGGCCGATGCCCGGATAATCCAACCCTGCTGAAATGCTGTGTGGTTCTATCACCTGGCCATCTGCTGTTTGCATCAGCAAACTTTTACTGCCATGCAAAATGCCGGGTTTGCCCAATTGTGTTGTTGCTGCACTCATGCCGCTATCGATGCCACAACCAGCGGCTTCAACGGCCACCAATTTGACCGATAGATTGTTTAGAAAATGATAAAATGCACCTGCTGCATTGCTGCCGCCGCCTACGCAGGCAATTACATGCGTTGGCAATTCGCTGCCTGTTTTTTCGAGCAACTGCTTTTTTATTTCTTCGCTGATCACACTTTGAAAACGGGCCACCATATCCGGGTAAGGGTGCGGACCAACCACACTGCCAATGATGTAATGTGTATCAACCGGGTTGTTGATCCAATCCCTGATGGCCTCGTTGGTGGCGTCTTTCAGCGTTTTGCTTCCGCTGGTAGCAGGAACAACAGTGGCGCCCAGCATTTTCATTCTTGCTACATTCGGCGCCTGGCGTTCAATGTCTTTTTCGCCCATGTACACAATACACTCCAGCCCTTTCAATGCGCAAACGGTAGCAGTAGCAACGCCATGCTGACCAGCGCCTGTTTCTGCAATGATGCGTTTTTTTCCGAGCCGCTGTGCCAGTAAAATCTGGCCGATGGTATTGTTGATTTTATGAGCGCCCGTATGGCACAGGTCTTCCCTTTTTAAATACACCGGCACGCCATATTTTTCGCTGATGCGTTCTGCTAAAAACAAGGGTGTAGGCCTGCCCACATAATCAGTAAGCAGTTGCTGAAACTCCTGCTGAAACGCAGTGTCATACATGATCTGCAGGTATTGCTCCTGCAATTCCTTTACATTCGGGTACAACATTTCAGGAATGAACGCACCCCCAAACTCGCCATAATAGCCATGTTCATTTACTGAATACAAATTATTTTTTGTTGTGTTCATTGGTTTTTCAATTTAACATCATTGTGAACTTGTTCTGTCATTTATCCTTTTTGGGGAAAAGCATAAATGATCTCACTTGTACTGAATATCTATGGGCAGCGGCCTCACCTCCCAACCTCCTCTCCGGTGGAGAGGAGGCGGTGCTTCAAATCATTGCCCGGCATTTTATCTTCCACAGCCTCTGTTAATCTTTATTCAACAGTGTAATGAAATCATCATTATAGTTCTTTTCCAGGTTCCTTTTCAGTAGATAGAGGGGGCAATACCAACTCCAAAAATTTCAAATCCATCCAGCGGTTAAACTTCCAGCCTACCTGTTTAAAATGGGCTACTTCTTCAAAGCCAAATTTTTTGTGGAGGGCAATACTGGTTTCATTCTCTGCTTCAATGCCGGCAACGATGGCGTGGAGTTGCAATGTTCTGGCGGCATCAATCAACGGCTGCATCAGTAGCTTTGCTATGCCTTTGCCCCTTTGTTCAGCAGCAACATACAACGAATTTTCGACCGTAAAACGGTAACCATGCCATGGACGGAAAGGCCCGATGGTGCTGAATCCTGTGATAACATTTTCATCTACTGCAACAAATATGGGAAAGCCTTGTCCTTTTCTTTGGTGAAACCATTCCCTTCTCATTTCCAATGTGTGTGGCTCGCTGTGCCATACTGCTGTGGTATTTACAATAATGTCGTTGTAAATTTCCAGCATGGCTGGCAAGTCAGCTTCGGTGGCTTGTCTTACTTGCATGTATGGTTGCTGAGTAATTTTATGGTTGAATGAAAAATGATGCGTTGAAAAGAATGTTGCTGAATAATGATTTGCAGTGCAAGAGTGATTATTCATTTCATTTACTAAAAGAAATGAATAACAAAATCATATTTGCCTGTGAAGTTGAAAATTCATGTACTGCTGTTTGGCCCAAAATGAATTTTGTTTTTTCATACCGGTGAGCCATCCTTTAGGGTGGCTCACCGGTATGAAAAGCTTAGCCTTTTAAATCCTGTTTCAATTTCAATATCATTGCCATGTCTTTTACACCAGGTTCTTTTTCAAATTTGCTGTTGATATCGATGCCATAAAAATCAGGGTGCTTAATTTTTTTGATGGCTGCCACATCATCCAGGCTGATACCGCCGCTGATGAAAAATGGCTTTTCAATTTTTGCTTTGTTCAAAATTTTCCAATCGAATTTTTTGCCCGTTCCGCCGGTAACGCCGTCCACAGAAGTATCGAATAAATAGTAGTCGCACACTTCGTCGTAATCGGCTATCAATGCATCAATGTCTTTGGTATTTTCATCGATGTGAAACACTTTAATCACTTCCACTTCTTCTGAAAGATCGGCGCATACTTCCGGGTTTTCGTTGCCGTGCAACTGGATCACATCCAAACCGTAATCATCAATGGCATCCAGCATATCGATCATTTCCGCATCTACAAATACGCCTACTTTTTTCACATCGAAATCAGATTCTTTTACTTCATCTTTTGGCAACTTATCATCAACATACCTCGGTGAATCTTTATGAAAAATCATTCCTGCAAAATCAATGTTCAACCCATCCAACTGCTGCAGTTGTTTCATTTGGGTGATACCACATACTTTAATGTTCATTGTTATTTTTTTTATTGTAATTCCTGTATAAATTTCTGTACTTTATTCAAATCCTTTACGCCCACAATTTCTTCAAACTTACTGTTGATGTCGACCGCAAACAATGCCTTGGCTTCCGGCTGTGCAGCGAATGTTTTTAATTTTTCTACATCGGTGGGTTCAATTCCGCCGCTCAAAAAATAAGGTTTTCCAACAGTTACTTTATTCAGTTTTTGCCAATCGAATTTTTTGCCGGTACCGCCATAACCGGCGCCTTCCGTATCAAACATAAACATATCGCAAACGCTCATATACTCCTGTATGCGCCAGCCAATATTATCGGTATCGCTGATGCGGAAAGCTTTTACCACCGAAATATAATCGGCAATTTTATCACAGAACTTTGGGCTTTCATCGCCATGCAATTGAACCATGTGCAGCCTGCATTCATCTACCATGGTGAGTACTTCTTCCACGGATGCATTTACAAACACACCTACCTTATTAACGTTGTTCTCTTTTTTAATCTGGCTGGTGGTCATGTGGCGGAGCACATATCTCGGCGACTTAGGATAAAAAATTAACCCGGCAAAGGTAGCACCAATCTGGTGCAGTTTGGCCAATTGATCTTCATGCGCAATACCGCAAACTTTTACTCTCATAAGCAACCTGCATTTTTGTTTGCTTTTATTTTGTTAAAGCAAGTTTTAACTGTTCTGTAAACTGAGCAAAAGCAATCGTTGGGTCTGGTTGTTTCATAAAGTTTTCTCCAATTAGAAAACCCTTGAATCCTGCTTTTTTGAAGGTACAAATAGTTTCCACACTATGGATACCACTTTCTGCAATTTTTATTTTACCGGCGGGTATTTTTTTACTTAACTCAATGGAACGGTTGATATCTACGGTGAATGTTTTAAGGTCACGGTTATTTACGCCCACAATTTCGGTTTCATCACAGATATGTTCCAACTCCTTTTCATTGTGTATTTCGAGCAGGACTTCCAATTGTAATTGTTTGGCGAAGCTGGCCAGCT
>CAXTPJ010000236.1:0-5659 GCA_964245855.1 uncultured Ferruginibacter sp.
TGCCACTTAATTCAAAATGTTCAATTAATTCAAATAGCTTTTAATGAAATTACTTTCCGAAAACATATTTGGCGCCGAAGGCCACCCGTGCAGCTTCGAAACGGCTACTAACTGTGCTGCCAAGAAAAAGCAATGGACGCCAATCGAATGATACTGCCAATGACAGGTCGTGGAATTTATAATCGCCACCAACCATCGGGCGGATATAGAAATCAGCTTCGCCGCTGACAAGGTTTAAAGCGGGTCTGCCGCCATAAAACTGTAAATTTTTCATTGACGGTAACGGAAGATGGTATTGATAAAACCCCTGTATTAAAACGGAAACACTGCGAATAAAACTTCGGCCTGTATGGCCTGGTTTTCTTTGAAAAAATATTTTGCTGATGGCCCGAATAACTGGGATCATCTTTGCCAATATCTAACGAGACACCGGCAGCCAAATTATACAATTGGGCATTGCAAAAACCGAGAGAAAAATGATTGCTGCAAATGATAAAAAGAGTGCTTTTTTCATAATAGTGATTTATGTGATTAACAAACTGTTTTATATGCAAAAGAGCGATGTGAAAAATGTACGGCATGACCGTGTAAAAATAACCCCGCAATGAGTAACAAAAAAGCCGTTAACAATCAGTTTTTAGCAGCAAAATAAGTAGGAGATTGTTGGTGAATTTGTAGACATAAAAAATCCGGCTATTTATTTTACCCGGATTTTTTCATTTGACAAAATGAGATGTTTTAAAAAGTATAGCGGGCGGAGATGCCTCCAAAGTCGCCACCAAAGCCCTTGTAGCGTTCACTTCCAAAATCGAAGAAGGGTTGCCAGTCTGCCGAAATGTTCAATGGTATTTTGTTGAATTTATAATCAGCGCCTATTACACCATCTAAACCAGCGGCAACATAACTACCACCAAACCTCCTGTTATTGTAATAATTATTGTTGTAAGATGATACGTGAAAGCCCGGTCCGGCATACCATTTTAAACCTGCTACATTTGGAATGTCCCAATGAAATTCCAGTAGTCCGGTTGCCCTTCCGCCTCGTTCCCAAAAAGTTGCCAACCCTTCAACGGCAATGCCCTTATTTAAAAAATGTTTGATGGTAACCGCTCCGCCAGCCGTACCCGGATACAGCTTAACACCCAATGCTGTTACATAGCTGGAAGAAGAAAAACTGGCGCTGCGTTTTTGCGCCACTGCAACAGAGGTAGATAATACGGCAACCATAGCCGTTAAAAAAAGCACTTTTCTCATGATCTTGATTTTTTTTGTTTCGGTTGCTTCTTTGTAAATATCATGCCAGCGGGGGAGTGGTTGGTTTAGGTTGTTTAGAAAGTTTAGGGTTTAGGTGTTTAGTGCACCAATGCAAAATGTTTTTTCTTTGCGCCTTTTTTTCTTTGCGGCTTTACGTGAAATTAAATTGAATGCGCTTACTTTTTTACCAGTCATACCGGGGATGGTCATACTAATAAAAAAAGAGGAAACCATAAAAGCTTCCTCTTTAAAAATGTTGTCAACAATTATTAGCTGTATAGTTCTTCTTTTAATTCTTTCACCCTTGCATCGGCCAGGTATTCGTCGTAGGTCATCAACCGGTCAATCATTCCTTTAGGGGTAATCTCAATGATGCGGTTGGCAACGGTCTGCATAAATTGATGGTCATGCGTAGTTAACAACACAATGCCAGGGAAGGTGAGCATACCATCGTTGAAGGCAGTAATGCTTTCCAGATCAAGGTGATTGGTTGGTTCATCCAGCATCACCAGGTTAGGGTTTTGCAGCATCATTTTACTTACCATGCAGCGCACTTTTTCACCCCCGCTCAATACATTGGTCTTCTTTAAAATTTCATCGCCGCTGAACAGCATTTTGCCCAAAAAGCCACGGATAAAATCTTCATCCACATCCTTCGTATTAGGCGGTACAAACTGGCGCAGCCAATCCATCAGGTTCAGCGAACCGGTAAAGAATTCCGTATTGTCATTTGGTAAGTAAGCAGAAGTAATGGTGGTGCCCCATTCGTATTTACCGGCATCAGCTTTTTCTTTTCCGTTGATGACCTCAAAGAAAGTGGTTAGCGCCAACGGGTTCCGGCTAAGGAAGGCGATCTTTTGTCCTTTTACAATATCGAAAGTGATGTTGCTGAACAATGGTTTGCCATCAAGCGATTTGGATAATTTTTCAACGTTCAATATCTGGTTGCCCACTTCTCTTTCGGGCTTAAAGATGATACCCGGGTATTTACGGCTGCTTGGCGTAATGTCTTCAAACACCAGTTTATCCAAAGCTTTTTTACGGCTGGTGGCCTGTTTGCTTTTAGAAGCATTGGCGCTAAAACGGGCAATAAATTCCAACAGGTCTTTCTTCTTTTCTTCCATCTTCTTGTTCTTGTCGCCAGCCTGTCTTGCTGCCAATTGAGAACTTTCGTACCAGAAAGTATAGTTACCGGTGTAGATCTTGATCTTTTGTTTATCCACGTCTGCCACATGCGTACAAACGGCATCCAAAAAGTGACGGTCGTGACTTACCACCAACACAATGTTTTCGTAATCGGCCAAAAAGTTTTCGAGCCAACTGATGGTTTCCACATCCAGGTTGTTCGTCGGTTCATCCAACAGTAAAATATCCGGATTGCCAAACAATGCCTGCGCCAGCAACACCCTTACTTTTACGTTGGCAGGTATATCGGTCATCATTTGCTGGTGCATTTCATCCTTTACGCCCAGTTCATTCAGTAATTGTGCAGCGTCGCTTTCGGCAGTGTAGCCGCCCATTTCACCAAATTCATGTTCCAGTTCGCCGGCCTTCATGCCATCGGCTTCGGTAAAATCTTCTTTCAGGTAAATGGCGTCTTTTTCCAGCATCAGGTTCCACATTTTTTTGTGGCCCATCATTACCGTATGCAACACACTGATCTGGTCAAATTCAAAGTGGTCCTGCCGCAGCATGGCCAGCCTTTCACCCGGAGAAATGGTGACGGTGCCTTTATTGGGCTCAATTTCTCCACTCAATATTTTAATAAAAGTAGATTTGCCGGCACCGTTGGCGCCGATCACACCATAACAGTTTCCTTTGGTGAAACTGATGTTTACTTCATCGAACAAAACCCTTTTGCCATAGGCGAGGGTTACATTATTTACACTGATCATAATTTTAAAATGGGCGCAAAGATAAGGCGCAGGAGGCAATTTTTTGGAGTTGATTTTGGTGAATTTTTGAGCCATCTATGGTTGATAGTTAGCGTTGGGAGTAAAATTCCGCCACGGGCATACTTATTGATTTTAATGATTCACAAAAAATGAATCAATTATGAAAAAAACAATTTATGCGGCTGTGGCTGCTATTACAATTACGGCTTCCGCATTTACAATAGCGCTTACCAGCAATTGGCAAATTGCAAAAGATTATGCTGTAAAATTCGATGATAGTAAAGCGAAAGGCGTATTTGAAACGATGAAAGGGACGATCGTTTTCGATGAAAAAAATCCGGGCAGCGCCAAGGTGGATATTACGATCGACGTAAGTTCAATCAACACCGGCAATGGTTTAAAGAATAAACATGCGAAAGGAGAGAAGTGGTTTGATGCGGAAAAATTTCCCACTATTCATTTTGTTTCCACAAGTGTGGCTAAAAAAGCAAATGGGTATGAAGTAAAAGGCGACCTTCAGTTGCATGGTGTTACCAAACCCATTGCCATTCCGTTCACCTTCCAGGAAACCGGCAGCAATGGTACATTCAAAGGCAATTTTAAAATCAACCGCAATATATATGGCATCGGTAAACTGGATGAAAAAGATCCGGATATTACCACGCTGGACATAACGGTGCCGGTTACTGCAAAAAAATAGCTTGACACTCCGGGTGGGTCAACTTCAAAAGGTTACTCACCCGGAACTTCTTTTTAATTCGTGTAATTAGATTCAATTCATATAATAAAATTCATCTTTTCAACGGCAAAAAATCATCATTGGTCGATATTATTCTTTCGGCTACCACGACAGTTTTTACGTTTGCACACATTTTCAAACCAGAACTATTGTATGCAAACAAATTCACCCCGCCGTAGTTTTTTAAATAAATTAGGAGCGCTTGGTCTTGGTACCCTGCTACCGGTTTCAAAAGAAATGGTCGCATTGGGAACCACCAGCAATAATCCAACAGCCTGCACCTTAATACCAACAGAAACCAGGGGGCCGTTCCCTTTATTTGAAGCGTCGGCCATTTCTTCACAGACAGCGCTTATCCGCAGCGACATCAGAGAAACGCAAACCGGCGTGCCGTTGAATTTAACAGTCACAGTACAAAACCTGGATTGTATCCCGGTACCCAATGCCAAAGTATATATCTGGCACTGCACCAAAGGTGGCTTGTATTCTGGCTACAGCAATGGGATGAATCCCGGCCAGGCAGGGCTGACCTACCTGCGGGGCATTCAAACAACAGACGCTGCCGGACAGGTAAACTTTACCACTATTTTCCCTGGCTGGTACAATGGGCGCTTAACACACATTCATGTGGAAGTGTACATTGGCAATGTCTTGTTCCGCACTTCCCAATTTGCTTTTCCGCTCGATAGCGTTGCGGGCAGCTCTACTGCATTGGTAAACGCTTCTTATGGCAGGGCAAATAATTCCATTACTTCCTACAGCGGCGATAATGTTTTCAATGATGGTTATACGCAGCAGTTGCTAACGCTCGACGGTAGCGTTAGCGCAGGGTACACTGCCAGTCATACTTTTATGTTGAACTATTCAGTTGTGCCGCTGCACCTTATTTCTTTCACCGCAGGTGTAGAAAACAGGAACCCGATGTTGTGGTGGATCACCGAGAATAACTCAATATCAGTGGCTTTGAAATTGAGCAGAGTAGGCATCCGTCAAGAGATTATCAAACAGTTGGTACTGCCACTGCCCGCAACAGCAGCACTGTCAGCAATTACAGTTTTAGTTTGCCACAACCATTGTCCGCTGAGATCACTTATTTCCGGCTAAAAATAATGAACACCGATGGCTCTTTTGTGTACAGTGGTGTGGCCACCATTCACTCGCATTTATTTGAAACAATGGGCATCGTTAATACTTATGCAACCAACGAAGTAGTCATCAAACATCCGGTTACGTATGATAACAGTTCACTAAAAATAATCAACCTCGCCGGCCAGATGATGGCTACCGGCAAATTGAAAACGGGTATTTCTTTAACCAGCATTGATGTAAGCAAACTCAATGATGGCGTGTATTTGCTGATTGTTGAAAGTGGCATCGACCGGTTTGTTACCAAGTTTTACAAGGGGCATTAAAGGATGGTTATGAAATAATTAATGTGTTCCAATAATTGATGTTGATAATACATTATTTGAAAATAGCGGACAGTGAGTCCGCTATTTTTTTATTAGGTCCTTAATTTTAGATGATCCGAGACTGTAGTGATTTCGTTGGTCATTAAAAGATTTTTATTTCATAAACTCAGAATGCAAAATAGCTTATACATAAAGTAAACTACCAGAACCAGCAAGCCCAAGCTGCCATGAAAAACAGAATTTGAACAGTGCGACGCCTATGAAGCTGCCATGAAAAATCACTGATGGTAACAAAAAATCACCTTCGATTAATAGTGTAATTCCTAAAATTACAGGTGACGCAAAGAAGTGAAGACGCA
>CAXTPJ010000237.1:0-5657 GCA_964245855.1 uncultured Ferruginibacter sp.
TACAGGAAGTACTTTTTAAAAATTTTATTCAACTAACGGTAACGAATAAGCGGTAAAAATAACAATAGTTAAATTCTTTGAATGTGCAGCGGCAACAAAACATTGATCAGGGAACAACAGGGCTTTACCACCTGGTGCAGCACTACCGGGCATCCGGCTGTGCTCCGGCAACCTCATCCTCTTCATGTGCATAGAAGAAATGAAAGATTTTATGAATGGCCTGTTTCATGCCACCGGTATTGAAAAGGAGAATGATATGCCTGGCGAAATTGCAGTGTACATTTTACCTACACCATTGCACAGCATTCAACTGGCCTTTACGTCCAACGAACAACAATATTTATTAGGGCTTTGTCAACGAAGTATTCAACTGGCAGAAAAAATGATCCTGTCAAATTAATAAAGCGGAAAACTTACCAATATAAAAATATCTGTTTCCTTATTGCGTAAACTAAGTTTCCCGATTGCTACACTTACAGCTATCAACGGCTGATAATTTTGCCAAAAATTAACTGACGGAAATATGCGTACACTACCCATCTATATTTTGTTTATGTTGCCAGCGACACTTTGTGCCCAGGCGCCAAAAGTTGCTGACACATCCGTTTCCGTTAGTACATTGAACGAAGTAGTGATCACGGGACAGTTTGAAGCACAGCCACTTAAAAATTCTGTTTACAAAGTAAAAACTATCAGTGCAGAACGGATAAAAATGCGTGCTGCTACAGATGTTATCGGTGTACTCAACAGCGAATTGGGGATCCGTTTTTCAACAGATAACACGTTAGGAGAAAGTGATACCAAAATTTTAGGATTGGGTGGCAGCCGGGTCAAGATACTCATTGATGGCGTACCTATGGTTGACAGGGATGCAACCAAACAAAGCCTTACCCAGATAGATATTAACTCCATCGAAAAAATAGAAATCGTAGAAGGCCCCATGAGTGTGGTATATGGTACAGATGCACTGGCCGGCGTGATCAATATCATTACAAAAAAAGGGAAAAGGAAAGGAAAAGATTTATCTGTCGTTGCCAGGCTACAGGAAGAAACAATCGGCAATACATACAATGCTTTTAACAACAACGGCATACACAACGAAAATGTTACCGTAAGCTGGAACAATGACCATTGGCGGGCTTCCGGCTATGTTACCAGGAATAATTTTGGTGGCTTTACCGATACGGCTTCTTTTCCGGCCAAAGTTTTTAAGCCCAAGCAGCAATGGCTGGGCGGTGGTATGTTAGGCTACAGCAACAGTAAAATAAATGTGTGGTACCGGCTCGATTACTTAGATGAAGAACTGTATGCAGCAAGCCCGATGAACATTAATAACTACATCAGCTTTCAGCAATATTATATTACGCACCGCAGTACACAACAGTTGCAGGGCGATTTTACTTTGAGTAACAGGTTAAAATTGAATACGGCTGTTTCTTACCAGGATTATAAACGCAACACCGAATCATATAAAAAAGATTACCGCAGCAATACCAATACCCCCGATCATTCTGCTGCTGGTTATTATGATGTATCAACTTTTCAAACCTTGTTTGTGCGCAACACAGCAGCCTGGATCCTTTCTCAAAAAGTATCTTTACAGCCTGGCTTTGATATTAAGTATGATAAAACAAGCGGACAACGCATCACCGGAACACCTGCTATTACTGATTATTCTTTCTTTGTTTCTTCAGAAATAAAACCAACATCAGGGATCAACATCAGGCCGGGATTGAGGGTGAGCAAAAATTCTGTGTATGATGCACCACCGGTTATTCCCTCAGTGAATGCAAAGTTTACGCTGAATAAAACTACTGACCTGCGGATTTCTTATGCAAGAGGCTTCAGGGCGCCCATTTTGAGAGAACTGTATTTCAACTTTTTCGATGCCAACCACAGCATACAGGGTAATCCTGATCTGAAAGCAGAAACTTCCAACAGTTACATGGCTTCTGTAACAACCACTGCACTCTCTACCAAAAGGGCAAGCATCAGTTCAAGCCTGTCGGGTTTTTACAATGACTACAGCAACTTCATCGACCTGTATGCTTTTAAAGATGCCAACAACAATGATGTTTTCTCTTACTTCAACAGGGATAAATTTAAAACCATTGGTGGAACTTTTGACAATACCATTAACTGGAAAAACATAACATCCACCATTGGCGTATCCTACATTGGTTATTACAATTACCTGCAGGAAAACACTGCTTTAAAAGGCAACCTCACAAAATTTGCCTGGTCGCCGGAAGTGAATGCCAATATTGCTTACCAGTTTGCAAAGCTGAAAGCGGGTGTTGGGTTGTACTACAAATTTACCGGTAAAATACCTACCTATCAGTTAGATACCAACAATGACATTGTATTGTCTGAAAGACAAGCTTTTCATTGGGCCGATTTTACTGCTACCAAATCATTGTTCAAATATTTTACGCTGCAGGCCGGCATCAAAAATTTGTTTGATGTAAAAAGGCTGAACAGTTCGGCTGCTTCCGGCGGCGCACACAGCAGCGGAAGCGTTACCAATTATGCTTATGGCAGATCTTATTTTGCCGGCATTATTTTTCAATGGATAAAAAAATAATTTTCAATCACCATATACTTTAAAAAATAAAATACAATGAAAAGTAAATTAGCTTATTTGATGTTGGCAGCAGGCGTTGCAACAGTTATGAATGCATGTAAAAAAGACGATGCCGGCGTAGTAATAGCCCAGCCATCAGAAGGTACTACCGTTTCTTTTAATGGTGGTTCGGGTGGTTCTAATGCAACCAATGCTGCTTATGTTGATTTAAGTACAGATAAGGCCGATTCCGTTAAACGTTCTTCATGGGACCTTGGATTTTACTGTGGTACCGAATGTAGGGTGATACTGAACAATACTACCAGCGCCGGTGCCAAAGTACTGACTGTTACTGACCTTGCAACCGTTGGAGCAGCAGACACCATCGGCTTAACATTGGCCACCAGTCAAACAGCGCCCGATGCAACACAACTGGCTTATTTTGATGCCATCAACGGTACACTTTCCGGGACGGTAATACCGGCTATATCAGCTACTGCAGCAGAGAATAAAGTAGTGATCATTAACCGTGGTACCGGTGGGGGCACTGCAGCCCGTCCATGGATAAAAGCAAGGATAACACAGAACGCATCGGGTGGTTATACCGTTCAGTATGGTACCATTACCCAAACATCCGGCTTTACCGGTGTGGATGTTGCTAAAGATGCGGAATACAATTTTAAATACATCAGCTTTGATGGCGGCACTACCGTTAACGTACAACCGAAAAAAGCGGAATGGGATTTCACCTGGGGTTACTCTGTTTACCAAACCAATTTTGGTGCAGGGCTGGTACCATATAATTTCTCTGACCTGATTGCTACAAATTATTTAGCCGGTGTACAGGTGGCATCAAAAGTGTACAGCAGCGATGTAGTACGCAATGCTGCTTATGATGCTTTTACTTTAGATAGCGTAAACGCTGCTACAACCACTTTCAGCACCGACCGCTGGGCGATCGGCAGTAGCTGGAGAAGTACACAACCTGCAACCGGCGTACGTACTGATCGTTTTTATGTAGTAAAAGATCCTGCTTCCAATTACTACAAACTTAAATTTATTTCAATGGGAGTAAATGATGGTGGCGAAAGAGGCAAGCCGGTGTTTGAATACAAACTGATCAAATAAATATTTTATGGTTTTTTAATTAGGGGTAGATCGGTCATCATTTGGTGACCGATTTTTATGCAAACTATTGATGGCATTTATTAAAGCTGCCATAAAAATACCCAACCCGGTCAGCGGTTGAAAACCCTGACGGCGGTTGATTAGAATGACAAGGTTAAATTTTACCGCTATACTTCTAATTATTCAAAGGCCTTTCTTAAAATTATTGTTGCATCTAAAGCTGCCATGGAAAAACTTCAGTACAAGTGAGTGACACAACGATGTTGATCAATGTTGCTGAAGCTGGTTACAAAATTATTTTCAACCCTTTGCAATTGAAAGATCAACAACACATTACTGTATAAACGTTTCCTTTTTGCGTAAGAGCAATTTCCCGATGCGGCATAACTACGCAAAAAGTTAAGAGCAACTTTGTGTCATAAAATTGTAAAAAAAAATGAAAAAAATAGTCTGGACATTGTTGACCTTGTTCTCCGTAAGTAGCCTTTCAGCACAAACAAAAACTGATCAGCAGATCATTAAAAATTTATGCGGTTGTTATGAAGTGGATTTCAAATATGCAGAAACGTTTGCCGCTGATACAGCGTATGAATTTCATCCACGTTACCATGCCAGTGGTTTGGAATGGGTGGTTGCAGAAGAAGCAACTGACAAGAAATTTGTGCTGCAGCATTTGTTGCTGGTAGAAGGTGATTACATAGTGAAACACTGGAGAGAAGATTGGGAGTTTGAAAAAAATGACTGGTGGATGTTTAACCATGATGCCACCTGGAGGCATGTAACCGGCAACAAAAAAGATGTAGCCGGCCAGTGGACACAATCTGTTTGGGAAGTGCATGATGCGCCACGTTACCAGGGCAGTGCCAAATGGGTAAACAACAACGGCACTTATTACTGGGCCAATACCACCGATGCGCCTTTGCCAAGAAGGGAATATACCAAGCGGGCCGATTACAATGTAATGCAGCGTACCAACCGTCTCAGCATTGTTGATTCTGGCTGGATACATGAGCAGGACAATAAAAAGGTGGTGCGTAAAGATGGCGCCAAAGACTTTTTAATAGCAGAAGAAAAAGGGTACAACATTTATACAAAAACGGATGACGCCAAATGTAAAAAAGCAGCCGACTACTGGCAGCAGCACCGTGCCTTTTGGAGCACCGTTCGCCATGGTTGGGAAGCAGCGGTTAACAACAAAAACAACATTCACCTGGAAACAAAATACAATGGCAAATTATTGTATGATGAGTTTGATGAACTGGAAAAGAAGAAACTGGCAGAGCCGGAATTGAAAGTGAAAGTGGCGGAGATATTATCGCATTATGTAACCCCCATCCCCTGAAGGGGGTAAGGCAAGAGACCCCTTATATAGCAAACATCCGAAGTTTTAGAAGCTTCGGATGTTTTTTATAGAAAACCAGTTATGTAATTGTATTTAAAAATCAGTGCAACAAAAAAATCTTACTCAACCGTTAAAGAAAAAGAAATCATCCGGGAATTGATCTGGTCGATGTTGCTGGAGTATTTTAGTACCGGGTTACGGCTATGCAAATTAGCAAGTCCCCAGGTTACTTTTAATTCAGGTGTTAATACAAAAAAGGGGAAATAAATATGAAAGCCAATACCACCTTCAACACTGTAATCAAAAGCTTTTAGCTTAATAATATCATCTGCATTTTTCTTATTCGCATTTGATGCCAAATCGTAATCAAACTTGGCACCGGCAATCGTGTACACTTTCAGGTTACCAATGCGGTCGCTGCTGAATTTTAATAAAAAAGGAAAACTCAGGGTGATGGATTGTACCTTTTTTAAAGTTAGTTTACTTTCATCTAAAAAAGGATCAAACTTCGTAAGCGTGTATTCAAATGCTTTTTCGCTAAAGGTTAAGTTCAATGGATAAGTCCGCAAATCCCAGTGTGGTGCCAGGTTTACATTCACCAGCCAGGCTAAATTAATACCTGTA
>CAXTPJ010000238.1:0-5653 GCA_964245855.1 uncultured Ferruginibacter sp.
CTTTATCAAAGTCGGCACCGATGCGCTTGTACGTCACATCAAAACCATCATACACCCATTGGTTCATCTTTTTCCATAGCTCCATCACTTCCGGTTTGCCCTGCTCCCAATCCAGCAACATTTGCTGTGCTGCTTTCATGATCGGCGCTTCTTTTTCTGCTGCGGCTTTGTCCATCCCTTCGCTGACCAGTTTCTCTACTTCCAGTTTATACTCATCATTGAAGCGTACATAATAATCGCCCACAAAGTGATCGCCTTTGGTGTTGGTGGTATCCGGTGTAGCGCCGTTGGCAAACCATTGCCAGGCAATCATACTTTTACAAATATGAATGCCCCGATCGTTTACAATGGCGCTCTTTACTACTTCGTAGCCGTTGGCTTTAAATATCTCACTCACACTCCAGCCCAAAAAAATATTTCTTAAATGGCCAAGGTGCAATGGCTTATTGGTATTGGGCGATGCATATTCCACCATCACTTTTTTACCGTTCAGTTCCCTTTTGCCATAACAAACATCCGCATGATTTTTTTGCAGCAGATCTATCCAAAAACCATCTGCCACAGAAAGATTTAAAAACCCTTTAATGATATTGAAGTTGGTAAACAGTTCGGGATGGTTGCCGGTGAGGTAATTACCCAATGCGGTACCAATGGCTTCCGGAGAAAGTTTCAATGTTTTTACCAGCGAAAACATTACAATGGTATAATCACCTTCAAACTCCGGTTTGGTTTGGTTAATCTGGAAATCTTTTTCGGTAAAAGCGTGGTTGTATAAATTATTCAATGCAGCGATGGTATGCTGCTGCAACATTTTAACGATTGACATGCGGCAAAAATAATGAAAACAGGATTAAGGCTGTAAAGGATTAAGCAGGCTGTTTAAGTTAATTGAATATTTAGAATTATAAAGAAAAAAGCCCAATAAAGAAATACAGTAATAGGGTGATTATTCTTTCCTTTCACAAAAGGAAAGAATAACAAAATCATATTTGCCAGGGATGTTCAATAATATTCCTGAAGTCTGTAACAAAATCAAATTAACAATTCAAACATTTTCTAATCAGATTGTAAAATGGAAAAACACTATTTATTTGCATATAAAAAAATAATAACATCTGCCTAAAATCCCGCTTTTTCCATTCTATTACAACGTTGCAACATTAATTCGTCGCAACAAAACGGGAATTAATCGACAAATAACATCTTTTCAGACTTTTCTGTGATATATTCGCCGACTTATTTTTTTAAAATTACTGATATGAGATTGATTACACTTTTTTGCTTTGTTGCGGTGTTTGGGGCGAGTGACCTTTTTGCACAACAGCAATTGACCATTAACAAAAACATAAAGAAGCAAAAGGTTGCTAAACCGTTGGTGCCTGTTGTGCCGGCAAGCGTAGCTTTCAGGCCAGTGACCGGCACTACCACCCGAAGAAACAAATGCGGCTTTGCCGATTACCTGCAAAAAGCAAAAACAAGGGGTTACAACGAACTTACCTACGAAACGGAATTAAAAAAGCTGATACAGAAAAGAATTGACGGTGGCAGGACTGCCTTTAACGGCATTGTAACCATACCCGTGATTTTCCATGTAATCTACCGTACCGGGCAGGCCGTTTCAGCCAGTACACCCAACTTACCTGCTGCCAAATACCAGGCACAGATAGATCAGTTGAACCTGGATTATGCCAACCTTTCCGGTTCTACGTATGGGGTAGCTGCAGATGTGCGTATCCGTTTTTGTCTTGCACTGGTAGATACCACCGGCAAAACATTGGCAGAGCCGGGCATTGACCGCATCAACGGCATCACGAGGAGCTGGAGCAATACCAATACTTTGAGTGAAGCTAACTTTATGACCTATTTTGATGGTACCATCAAACCTTCCAGTATATGGGACCCCACTTCTTATTTTAATGTTTGGACTGCAGGAATGGATAACAGCCAGTTATTAGGCTACTCTACCTTTCCCACATTAAGTACATTGGATGGTTTGGATGAAACTGAAACAGCAGGTACAGCGGGCTGTGTAATTGCATGGCAATCCATTGGCAGTGTTGCCAATCCGGGCAATGATGCTACTTATGGTTTTGGCCGTACACTTACCCATGAATCAGGACACTTTTTTGGCCTGCGCCATATCTGGGGCGATGATACCTGCGGCGATGATTTTTGCGGCGACACACCTCCACAGGATGATGCTACTTCCGGCTGTCCCGCAGCAGGTACTTTAAACAACTGTACTCCCTCCGGGCCAAAAATGTTTGAGAACTACATGGATTATACCGATGATGCCTGTGTATCAACTTTTACTGCCAACCAGGCATTGCGTTGCCAGACAGCGATGGACAATAGCCCACGCAGGTTTACCCTCATTGGTTCCAAGGCCTGCCAGGCAAGGGCCGGCAATGCCATCCAGTTTGGATCGGGTGTAGCGTATGGCGTAGCAGAAACCGGCTTAGCAGGAAGTTGTCCTAACAGCCGCTCCTACAGTTTTAATATTTATGTATCCAACGTAGCCAGCGGCGCTGCTACTGTTACTTTTACCAGCTTAGGCGGTACTGCTACACTGAATAGTGATTACACCATTTCTCCTGCATCTGTTACTTATGCTGCAAATGACAATAGCGCAAAAACAATCACTGTTACTATATTGGATGATCAGATTGTAGAAGCTGCGGAAACCATACAGATCGGTTATACCATCAGCGGCAGCGGTGTGGTGGCTGGCCCTGATAAACAAACTTTGTCCATCACTATTTTGGATGATGATATTGCAGGAACAAGCATCAATACCATCACACCAAATAAAACTGTACTGAGCGAAAACTTCAATGCTGCATTGACCATTCCAACAGGATGGACAACCGCTGTCTATGGCGATGGCAGCGGCGCAACGCCAAACCAATGGGTAGTGAGCGCCAATGGCGGAACAGGTACCACTGCCAATGCAGTCCATATTACAAGAAATACCAGCACCAAGCCAAATACTTACCTGAATACCGTTATTTCTGATGCGTACCTGTTTACGCCATTGCTGGATGCAAAAGGCCTGCGTGACCTGAACCTTACTTTTAAATGGCGTTGTTTAGGAGAAACCGGTTATGATCAGGGCTATGTTGGTTATATACCGGAAGGCCAGGCTGTAAGTGCAGAAAATGTAATTTATTTTGATGATACTTTCAGTGGGCTTGCTGCGGCAACCCCCGCAGCTACGGCTAACTTAAATTTGCCGATAGCATTGTACAACACCAAATTTTACCTGGTATTTAACTGGTTCAATGATGAAACCATCGGCAGCAACCCTCCTTTCACCATTGATGATGTAAGTGTTACAGGTAAATATTTTTCTGTGGCAACTACCAATGATGCTGATACTGCTGTCTCTCAGTACAGCGGACAAAAAGTTGACTATTACAGCAAGGCTGCCAGCAACAGGATCATCACTACCGTTACAAACCCTAACCAGGATTTAGGATGTGTAAATGCTGCTGTACAATATGCAGGTTCCGGCAAAATACCGCTTACTACAACAGCAGGCAGCTATTTCCGTACAGAAAAAGTGATCAGCATTACACCAGCAGTAGCCAATCCTACCGCTACTTACCAGGCAACCTTGTATTTCACTGCGGCAGAATTGTCACCAGCCTGGACAGCAGCAGAAATACCACAACTGAAAATACTGAAAGTAAAAGATGGTGTTGATATTTTTGGAACCCTTAGCTCGGCAGATGCACAGGTGATTATACCAACGTTTGGCGACAGCACTGTTTCCGGTGGTTACTACAGCTACACCGGCAACTTCTCCGGCTTCTCACAATTCATGCTGGTATCGCCCAATACGGTGGTACCGGTTAGGTTATTGAGTTTTGAGGCAACTGCAAAAAAGAAAACCATTGCTTTAAGCTGGAGCACTGCCCAGGAAATCAACAGCAAAGGCTTTAAAATTGAAAGAAGTACCAACGGAACAACCTTTGAACAGATCGGATGGGTTGATGGAAAAGGAAATAGTACAGTACAATCCAACTATACCTTCAGTGACAATTTTGTACAGCCCAATACCGTTTACTATTACAGGTTGCGCCAGATTGATGTTGACAGCAGGGAAGACCTTTCTTCTGTAAGGCAGGCACGCATCAACGCAAGTGGCATACTCGTTACTGTTAGCCCGGTCCCTGCAAGGGATGTGTTGAACGTTTACATAGCAGGCGCCGCAAGCCAGCAGGCTAAAATCAACCTGCACAATGCACAGGGACAACTGGTAAAAAGCTGGAATAACCTGAACGCAGCCAGCAGCAACCATGCTTTAAACGTAAGCAATTTACCCGCAGGTGTTTATACCCTGAATATTCAATTGCAGGAAGAAAGTATTGTGAAGAAAATAGTGATTGAAAAATAGGCGAAGCTGATATTTATATTTTATATAAAACGGGCTGTCAACAATGACAGCCCGTTTTATTTTTCAGGAGTACTACATTTAGAAGCTGTTTGAGTTAATTGAATATTTTGAATTATAAAGAGAAAAGCTCAATAAAGAACTACAGTGGAAGGGTGCGACGCAATGAAGTTCAATAGTATTCCTGAAGCCTATGACAAAATTAAATTAATAACTCAAACAGCTTCTTAAAGATTGGCAATTTTAATTTCTTTCGGATATTTAACCGAATAACTAAAACGTACCGTTCTGCTTTCACGGGATTTTAATGGGATCTTCCAGGTTAATACACCAGTTTCATCGTTCACCATTGCCTTGCTGCTTTCTTCCAGTTTTACTTCTACATCTTTAACACTGCTGATCGGATATTGATCTTTCAACAACAGGTCAACCGCAGTGAGTTTGTTGTTCATCACAGTTAATTCGTAGGTAAAGGTTTGTATGGTATAGTTGCCGTTTGTTTTGGTGCTGGTGTAACTTTTTACCACACTGCGTTTAACAGCTACCCTTTTATCTTTGCCCAATGATAAGTTCAATGTATCGGCAGTGCTGTTTGGATCGATGATCGATTTACCAATGTAGGTATTGTCCATAATGATGTTGGCCGAACCTGGCAACAAATCAAGTTTTTGCCAGTCAGTTAACTCTGCTAATAAATAAGCATCCTTATCCAGCTTGGGAACGGAATAATTCTTCAGCGTAGCATCTATCTTTTCTTCTTTAATGGTTACGGTATGCACCTGCCCATCGCTTTCAATATTGTAAGGCAGGTCAATTTCAAAATTGGTGTTGAGCTGGCTTTCGGTTAGTGTTGTGTATTGCTGGATGGTAGATGGGTCAACAGTTTGTACAGCAAGGCCAGCTACTTTTCCTTTCAATGCATACCCTGCATCGGTAGTAACTATTTCTTCTTTCAAATCCTGATTATTTGATTGAAAAGACTGAATAACATTCTGCTGGTAATAATTATTCGTTACCGGTGCTTTCATCCTGTCATATAAAGGTTTTACATATTGCTGCAGGTACCAGGGGGTAAGCAAAGGTGCAACACCGCCCCAGCTTGGGTTTGATGTACTGAGTGTTAGCTTGGTTTGTTTCCAGTCTATACCGGTTGATTGTGTAACCGCCGCTTTGTACACCAGTTTCAATTCATTGGTTTTTGAATTAACCCTTACATCATACAAAGGTGTAAAACCGGCGTTGTTGGTAAAGTAACTG
>CAXTPJ010000239.1:0-5645 GCA_964245855.1 uncultured Ferruginibacter sp.
CCAATCCATTATAAGCAAGTGTAGGACCAATAAAAAACTGTACACACATAAAAGCTCCCAGCAAATAACGTACGGGTAAAACATGCCCGATAGAATTAAACAGCAAAAATATCTGGTGCATTGACAATATAATCGAAAAATAAGACATCCAGCTCATTCCGATAAACAATACCCTTATTACAATTGCAATCCCCACAAACCAGGGCCAGTTAATGTTATTTCCAAAAAGCGTTTTCAAATTATTTCGAGAGACTAAAGTTTATGCTACAGTAATGTTTATTAATCCGTTGAAACTACTTTTTCAACAGCAGTACAAGTTGCTGAATAATTCCACGGCTGAATAGCCAGTTGTGAATTTTTTCCCATTTTGTAAAGAGAATTTTTATCTTCCAGCAACAAAGCCATTTTGTGCTGCAGGCTTTGTTTATCACTACTTTCAAAAATGTATCCGTTCACCCCGTTTTTCACCAGGTCTTCCGCACAGCCACATTTGTTACTTACAATCACCGGCATTGAGCAGGCCATTGCTTCGTTTACAGCAAGCCCCCATGTTTCTCCGGGGCCTTTTGAAGGAAGCACCATTACATCGCCCATGCGGTACACAGTGGGCATAGCCAACTGGTTTTGAAAAGGTATAAAATGAATCCTCTGTTTTACAGCAGTTGATAATTCACTTACCATTTGTTTTAAACTGTCTTCGAGCATTCCGTTACCAACCAATATCAAATGGGCTTGATCATTGGGTAATTCAACGAAAGCTTCCAGCAATAATTGAGGATCTTTCTTTGGCTCCAGTTTTCCGATGAATATGAATACTACAGCGCTATTAGGTATACCAAGGCTTTTCCTTTTGGCATCCCGCTCACTTTCCATAAACCTTTTGTTATCGATGGCATGTGGTGCAAACACGAGTTGCTTTTCAGTTAACCCATGTTGCAGGAAATAATTTTTATTTGCACTGCCGGTGTATAAGGCTGTATCAATATTGCTGTAAACCCATTGTAGAAAAATACGGCGAATGATCTTTTTAAAAGAAAGACCTTTTCTTTCATCCAAAAGGTTAGAGTCGCCACGGAACAATACTTTTTTCTTGTTTTTAAAATACCTGAGCAATTTTAGATGGCTCTTAAAACTCCATCCAAAAACCAGTACTGCATCTGCATTCCACGCCTCTACGTCTGCTATAAGCGAAGGGTTGTCTATTCCTTTAAAATGATGAGACCCCGGTGCTGTTGAAACATTTTTAACAAATACATAATTGTAGCCACCCAGTAAAGGGATGTCCCATTCTATTTTTTTACCAAACCCCGGATCATACTTTTCCTCATGTTCTATTTGCCCCCAAGTGTAAAACACTTTTATCTCAATCTTTTTTCTTTCAGCAAGCAGGCGAAAAAAAGGTGCATTGTACTGAATGGGATGAGATGTTATGATTGCAAGCCGTTTCAAACTAAAAGTATCATTGATATTTTAAGATGGTTTTGCCCATATCATTGCACGGCCTTCTTTAATAATGCCCGGTAATTTTATCCCGTCAACGTTGTAAAGATCATATCCTAACCCGGTTATGTATTTTTGAGCAGCCCCTCTTTCCAAACCAGCTTCGTCTTCTGCCCAAAATTCAAATTCAAACAGTATGTTTTCAATTCTTTTATCTTTCAGCAATTGTTTCATTCCTTTAAAAACAAACAACTCAAACCCTTGTACATCTATCTTCATCCAGTTTATCTTTTGCACATTGTACAGTTCACAAAAAGAGTCGATAGCAACCGAATTTACAAGAATATGATCTTTCGCATAGGTAGGTGCCAACGAACTTTTTCCATACTGATCAGACTCATAAAATTTCATTGACTGGTTATTGTCTTCATGAACAATATTATTATGCAATGAAAAATGTTGTATTTTATTGGCGTTAAAATTAAACTGCAGGTACTCAAACACAAGTGGTGATGCCTCTATGCCGAAATACTTTATTCCCGGATTATTTTTCACCACCGGAATACCAAGTGTACCAATATTAGCTCCCAGGTCGAAATAGATATGATCGCTTTTGATTTGCTTTTTTAAAAAGTTAGCTATTTTCTTTTCATACATTCCTGTAATAAAAAGTTCTGTTCCCAGGCTTTCAAGCGTGTTGGGTATCCTGTAATGGATGTTGTCATGAGCAATAAATTCAACGGGCAAACTTTGATTGACCAGGCTGCCGAAAAAAATTTTACCCAGGCGTAATTTTCCTTTAAAAACCGGGAGGCCCCTGTAGAGTTGCAGTATTTTTTTTAACATGTGATAAGAGTGCTTTTCAGATTACAGTTACTTCACCAACAATTATCAGTATGGATATTTGTGAAATGAGACAGACTTGAATTTCCCTTGATATTGTTCAATTGTTTTATTATTCAGCAAAGAAATATCCAATGATTTGTTTTGCCAGTACTCCAGTTGTACTTTGTTTCGGTGTTTGTAATAAAGAAAGTTACCATAGGTTTCGTATTCTGAAAAGCAGGAAGATATATTAAAATCTGTTTCCGTAATAATTGCCTGTATCCAATCTTTGCCGGTATGTGTTTGTATAGCTTGCTTTAATTCTTTTAAAACCTGCCTGTTAAAAAGCATGTGATGGCAAATAAAAGATAAATAAAACCGCTTATCCAGTCCATTCAGTTTATTATAATTGCTGTATGGAAAATGATACTCATCCGCAAAATTCAAAATAAAATCAGCACCAACTACAAACGACTGCTTTGAAGTGATGCAGGTATCAGCATCAAGCACCAGCACATGCTCATTTGCTGCAAGTACATCGGCACTTAATTTTATCAATTGCTGAAATAGCCAGCCTGAGCGAAACCATTCCTTTCCATCCTGAAGGATATCAGATTTTTTTATGGGCAAAATTCTGTCTTCATCTAAAAAAATACAATGCGCCTGTTTGCAAAAATCTTCGATCAGCCCTTTACGCCCTGCAACATAAATATTCCCGATGGGATGTAAAATATTCTTCCTGGCACAGGTAATAACAAACGATAAGGCAGGCAAATCTTTTTCAACTACAGGGATCAGCACATCAATTTTGATGTGAGAAGTACTGCTGCTTTTAGAAGGCTTTGCCAACCGCAGTATATTTTTATACAACAGCCGCAACGGATGGTTAGCACCTTTGGGAAATCTCAGCATACCTTATTTGCCAGTTGATAATTTACCATAACAGGGATCAAATCGCTTTTGAAGAGTTATTAAACTGCTGATTTTTGAAAATAAGGTTACAGGCAAACTTGGTAAGTTGAACAAAGCCTTTGTCTGAAAGAAATGATTTTATTTTATTTTCAAATTCGGGCGTGTTTGATTCTACACACAAAAGATAAGTATTGTTCAGCGCTTCCTGGCCACCTTCCAGTACTTCAAAATCAAAGCCCTCCACATCAACAGAAAGAAAATGTATTTTATCAAACCCGATGCTTTTATAAATAGTGTCAAGGTTAAAAACCGGCACATAACTGCAGGTAATTTTCTTCCGTTCATCTCCATTGTTTAAAGATGATAATGCAGGGAACGTTTTTTGAAAATAAAATTTGCTGATGGTATTTACATTGCTGCAGGCAACTTCTAACTGAATATCATTTGGCCTGAATTTTTTATGCAAGCCTGCCAACTCCGGATTGGGCTCAACTACTGCCCCTGTCATTTTTTTTCGATACAACAAATAGGTGTTGGATATCAATGTTGGATGAAATCCACCCACATCAATATAGTTACATTTTTCCCCCGGAAATTCCCTGCTCAGCAAATCCCATACATAGGCATCTTCCCCGTGCTGCGAATAAGATTTTTTTTCAGTGCCGGCAGCATTCGCCATTGCTTTGAAATACCTGCTGACAACAGACACAAAAGGAAAAGCGTTAACAATATTTATTTTTAACCTCGATAAATTAGCCATGAGTTAACCGAAAATATTTGGAATGATTGATTATGTAAGTTTTCAATTAAATAGTTGTTTACAACTATCAATCTTTTGTGAGAGATCAATGGTAGAAGTATAGTCGCCTGCATCCCATTTTATTTCGCAATAGCCGGTTGCTGCATTGTCATTTTTAATTAACGGCTGCCAGTCATTTTTAGGTCTTACTACAATTGAACTAGATAAAAACGCAGCCCAATAACCAAAAGTACTGCTGCGGGAAAGTATCATTAATTTACTTTTACTCAGCAAAAGAATATCTATGATATCGGGATTTTTTTCAGCCATCAAAATTTTGGGGAGTTTCAGCAGATCCAACAGTTCATCATTATCAGCATCTGTAAAAATAGTAACGGGCACTACACATCCTGCGGCATCCCTTATTATTTTTATCAAAGAAATAAAATATTGAAGTGGTGTTGTTTGATTACCTAATTTAAAATCACCACGGCGTATGTGCACGCCTATTGCAGGGGCTGGCCGGCTCTTTAAAATTGTTTTCATTTTTGTTGTAAGCATTTGGTCGAGCGCTTCCCTCACCAACGCTTCATGCTGCCTTAGTTCCCCGAATAGATCATTGTCAGTTATAACCGTATCAAACAGGTAAATTTTATCATTTTCTACCCCGGCTAAAAGTTTGTTAACTGAAGGATTTTTCACAACAGTTTTAACTTTACTCAACAGTGCGGTGCCATATTGTTTCTGTAAGGGGGTTTCTGTAAAATAACCTGCATAAAGCCTGTTCTTTTTCTCCCTCCGCAACAAAGCTCCCCAATGCAATCCCCACCAGGAGGATGTTACACAAGGCAACCCGTTTAACCGGGCAAATGAAATACCCCTGGCCCAAACCAGCATCATATTGCCCAACCCAGTTTTTGGAAACTTGATATATACCTGTGCCATTGTTATTTTCTTACAGCTTCATCGAGTGCTTCGGCAAGCTGCCGGGTTACAGATGCCGCTGAATAATTATTAAACGCAACCATATCTACATTTGAAGGATCGAAGGTTTCCAAAAAAGAACGAAACCGTTTCCAAACTTCCACAAAATGTAAGTGGATTGAATTAATGTCATTTTCACCGTTAAACACCAACACTTTACCTGCGCCTGAATCTTCAATAACTTTTGCTGCGGTGCTTTGCTGATGCAGTACCGCCATGATGGATTTACCGGCCAATATGGACTGGTAGGTTTTGGATGGCGTATAATGCGGCTCAGTACTACCTAAGATAAATACAGCCCCTGCCGCTTCCAGGTGAACCAATACATCGAGGTAAGGAATTCTTTGCGCATACTCAAAAACGTTCGTCTGCCACAAACCATATTTTTCTGCATAAGGTTTTATATTGTAAGATTCCGGATCGTTCACCCTGCTTCCCGTTCCGATGAAATGAAACTCAGTATCAGTAAATAAAAGAGGTTGTTCCTGTATTACTTTAAACACCTGCTCCAATACAGTATATGCTTTGGGCAACATAGCGCCGGCATATACCATTTGCAATTTACCCGGCTTCTTTACAAAAAGATAGGGAGATATATTTAACGTACCAACTTTAGCATGATCCTCCTTTTCCCCACCATAAGGCATGGCTTTAAAAACAGCCTGTTGTAATAAATGTGGGTTTCTGTCTGTTACACCTTTATAATATCCTTCTGCTACACCAGTGATCAGCACTGCTTTTTTAA
>CAXTPJ010000240.1:0-5633 GCA_964245855.1 uncultured Ferruginibacter sp.
CCGAAACCAACTAAGGTAACTTTATCACCTTTTTTCAAAGTTTTTGTTACTGCATCTACAAATGAATCTAAAGAAGCATTTGCTTGTGTTTTTGTGATGCCGGCATCTTCAGCAATCTTTGTAATTAATTCTGCTTTGTTCATGATTATGTTTTTATTGATTTTTTAAGAAAAACAAATATAGAAGGTTTTTATTTCACACAAATTTTTTTGTTACGAAAAATGATGACTTCAAATTGGCTGAAATGCACAATCAATAAGGATTTAAGCCAATTGCCATATCAAAATTTTGGAGTATTAAAAACGACGTTTTCCGCTGAAAGCAAGTACTGTAAAGGTTTTCAGGATTTAAAAGGCTGCAATTCAATGCCAATGCGGATTCCAGCGGAATATACAAACGTTTTTCATTAATCAAAATCAAAAATATTTGTTTTGCACAATTAGTTAACAAGTTGCATCAGGGAGCGAAAAGCAATGAAACGGTTGCCCCACGCATCAAAGGTTTTCTGCCGCATAGCCACCGCAAATTGGTTGATGTATTGGTTATACAATGCCTTGCTTTCTGCCTTGTACTGAACAGAATAAGTTGGCCCTTCACTGTCATCAATCTCCAGCAGGCGATGGATGTTGGCTTCTGTAAAACAGCCGGTAGCCAATACTTCAGGGATGTGCTCCTGCTGCATCCATTGCAACCATGCGGTTGCAATGGATGCTTCTACTTTGGTGGTAACGTTGTAAACGATCATGGTGCAAATATAAAAAGGAAATTATGGTGCCGGCTTGTTCATATCGGTGATGAGTTTGTAGGTGAAGAAACCCAACACCATCACTGCAATGGCAATCATTAGCCAGATCATCCACTTGTTATTCGTTGCTTTATTTGTTGTAACCACAGGCTGCTCAATAGCGGTAATTCCGGTGGCAGCAACTTCCGGTAACAACCTGATTTTATCAATGCCCGGCAGTTGAAGATCATACGAGGGAGTTGCCGCCTGCTGGTTATCCAATATCATTTTATACTTATTTTCTTTCTCCAGGTAAACCGTTGCAACATAACGTGCATTGAATGTTTTTACTTCTTCTGTTTTAACAGGCAGGTTATCTTCATTATGAATGATAAGATAGAACGTAACAGCATTGCTGACAGGTAATTTGAATTGATTGTTGCTGTTGTTGGAAACAGTAAAGGAACGCAGCAATTGGCCAGGATTATAAAATGAATGTGTTGCTGATTGCGGTATGTACAGATCAACTGTTCGGGAAAAATATTTGGTGCCGCTTATTTTAAAATGGATGGCATCAAAATGATACGCTGCAGTTTGATCTACTTTGATAAAAGATAATTTACCGCTATCTTTTTGAACGATCAATGTTGCCGGATTTTCTGTTGACAATGCTGTGTTTGGTAAAACAGAAGTAACAGTATCAAGCGTTGTTTTGATACCTAAAATATTGAAAGGTGCTTTCCCTTTATTATCGATCAGCAACTTATAGTACTGGTAATTGTTAGGTGGAAATTGAATTGTAAAACTGGTGTTGTTACTATCTAAAGAACGGATCGGATGTATCAGCATACTATCGTTAATGATAAACCAATTAGTACCGTCATCACTTCCGGTAACATTGCAAAACCTGTCTGCATCTGTATTCTTAAGAGAAAGGATCAAGTCGGTAATAGTAGATAAACTGTTCTGAACAATCAGTTCTGTTGTATTGGCAGTATTCGTTTTTTTAGTAATGGTAAGATCAATGGTTGACTTGCCGGAAGCAGCCTGGCTATCTAAACGGCTGATCACATGCGGCACCCATTTACCGGAATCGTTTACAATGCGCAGGTCGCTGTAATCTGTTTTTAGATGGGCATTTATGGCAGCGGTAATATCGATATTATAAAAGCCAGGTTCTTTAATAGTATTAATGCCTGCCTGATAATGCCAGCCTGCCGTTTGCGCAATGCAGTGGCTGTTGATATATATAAAAAGCAGTAAGAAATTATACAGTTTTTTCTTCATTGTCGATGATGATTTTCTTTAAACGCTGGTACATAAATGATATTACCAGCAATAAAATACCGAGCATGATAAAGGCTGCAATCTTGCCACCTTCGGAGATATTCGTAATATCAAATAAAAATAATTTTAGCAAGGCCAAAGAAAAGATGCTTAATGAAATAATGCGTAACGGTTTATATTTATATTTCATACCCAACCACATACTTACAAAAGAAAATAAAGCCCACACAATTGTTAATCCTGCTTTTAAATATTGAGTGGTGTAGTAATCAATACTAATGGGTTTTGCCAGCATAGCTACATACAAATGCTTGCATTCTATGCTGAAAAATACGAGCAATAAAATATTAATAAGCCATGCAAAACCATTCCTTAAAGCAGAAGTAGGGTTTCTGAATATTTGTATAAAACAATACAGCAAATACAACAATAGTATAGCTGATGCCCAGTGAGCAATGCCATGCACAGCAGCATATTTGTGCTGAATAACACCCTGTAGTAAATGACCGGTAAGTTCAATACTAAAAAGATAAAATACAAAGGCGGCAACAATTAATGCGATTAAGATCATTGGTTTTTGAACAATGCTAAACCGCATCAATGCCCATAACAATAGTACAACAAAAATATAAGTGACCAACTGGTGGTAAGTATTTGGAATAGTAAAACTTTCTTCTTTTACAAAGGCAATATTGATGGCGAAAACACAGGTGATGTACAACAGTATGGTTGCCGCTGCAGTCATGATATTGCTCGTTGTGTTGTTGGATATTCCTAAAACATAATCAGTAGAAAGTTTTTCTTTTCGTAAAAAAAATGCCAGCAAGCCAAATGAAATTACCGCAACAATATTGGTAATAGCACCTTGCCAGTTACTGAAAATAATGGGCAGAAAGCTGGGGCTTCTTTCAAATGCAATTGACCAATCCATCGCTAGGCTAACCAGCATCATTGTTAATACAATTACTGATGAATATTTAAATACCTGTATCCTGCTGCGCTGGTGCAACCAGTATAATAAAACACATTCCGCACTCCAAAATAAAGTAATACTGTGGCCATGCAATTGTACCGGCGCTGCCAATGAAATAAACGTTAGTGTTAACCCAATCAGCAAGTATAATAAATTTTTATCTCCCTTTTGCGATTTGAATAAATACCATGCTAAGCAAAGGTTGAGTATGCCCAGTGCAGTAGTGAAAATACCCTGGTAAAAGCCATCATTCCATTGGCTTAAAATGTACATGCCTTCTGTATAAAAACTAAATGTGATGAACAACAATAAAGAAAAGTCGAAAGCTTTGAAAGGCTTTTCTGTTCGCAGGTTATGAATCAAAACAGTGGTAAGGAAAATGATATAAAATGCTGTTGCAAACAACAAGGCATTTTTGTAAGGCAAAGGCTTGCTGTTCATAAAAATATCGGTAAGCCATCCACCGAAAATAAGTAGTGTAAAGAAGAAAGCAAGCACATGCAACAGTGGCCACTTTTTAAAATAAGCGATAATGAGCATGCCAACATTCAGCACCAGTAAATAAGTAAATAACGCAACATAATTGCCACTGCTGTTGCTGACTAAAAATGGTGCAAGAAAACCTCCTATTACCGCAATAACAGCCAGTTCAATTTTGTCATACAACAGAGCAAGTACAACAGCAAAGATGGTTATAACAACCATGATAGCAAATGCAACAGTTTGTGAGAAAATGCCATACTCATGATACGCAAAAGCGATGGTAAAATAGAAAACTGCAATGCTGCCACCGGCCAATACGGAACTAAATGAACGATAAGTATTGCGTAAATAATGAGCAATGCCAATGAGGATTATGCCGCACCCAATGCCGATGCAAACCCTGCCGGTTTCCTTAATCCAGTTTTGGTCGATGGCATATTTTACGAAGAAGGCGATGCCCAATACCAATACTGCGATACCGATTTTATTGATTAGGTTTTCACCCACAAATTTTTCAAGGTCTGGATTGTTGCGTAGCCATTTTTCCCACCAGCTTTCAGTTGGTATGTATGGGGTAACAGCAGGCCTCACTGGTTTTTCAACAACAGGTGCTTTTATTGCAGCAGCAATGGGTTCTTCTTTTTTAACAGGCTGCTCCGGTTGCGGTGCCGGTTTCTTTTCCGGTATGTCAATTTGAACAACCGGGATTACCGGAACTGCTTTTTCCTCAACTGGGTTAGGTGTGACTTCTTTTGTGGTTATAGCAGTTTGAGCTTGCTGAATTTTTAGTAATTCTTTTTTAAGAGAAAGAAAATTTTTGTGAGCAGTTTCCTCCATTTCTCTTTGTCTTGTCCGGAGACCCGAAAGCAAAATAATAATGACAACGAAGGCGATCAGGATAACAAATTCCATAGCAGGGTTATTGGTTGGTTGCAGCAAGATACTGCACCACATTGGAATGCGGCAAATTAAAAAGTTAAATCAACCAATAATAACAGCCATTATCTTTTTACCTCCAGGTAAATAGGACAGTGGTCGCTGTGCTTTACGTAAGGGAAAATTTCTGCATCAACCAATTGCTTTTTCAATGGTTCTGTAACTGTAATGTAATCAATGCGCCAGCCTTTGTTGTTGAGGCGAACGGTAGGAAAACGCTGGCTCCACCAACTGTAGCGGTCCGGTTCAGGATGAAATTCACGGAAGGTATCAATCCAGCCGCTTTCTAAAAACTGGGTCATCCATTCCCTTTCCAGCGGTAAAAAACCGGAGGAGTTTTTATTGCCTTTCGGATCATGAATATCGATTTCATTGTGGGCGATATTGTAATCGCCGCACAAAATTATTTTGGGGAATTTCTTTCTTTGTTCATTCAGGTAAGCATGAAATTCATCGAGCCATACATATTTGAATTGCTGCCTTTCATCGCCGCTGGTACCGGATGGAAAGTAAGCGTTGATCAAACGGATGTCACCAAAATCAAGTTGAATTACTCTTCCTTCAAAATCGCTGGAAGGCAGGCCACAGCCCAGTTCTACGTTATCGGGTTTTATTTTTGTAAATACGGCAACGCCACTGTATCCTTTTTTTTGCGCACTAAACCAGTGGTGATGGTAACCCAATGCTTCCAGTTGTTTTACATCCACATCGCCCTGCGTTGCTTTGGTTTCCTGCAAACAAATTACATCTGCCGGATCGGTGGTCAACCAATCAATAAAACCTTTTTTTAAAGCGGCACGAATGCCATTGACATTGTAAGAGATGATGCGCATGAATAAGTATCTTTAATATCCTGTAAAAATAACCATACAAATGAAAGATAAAAAACAGAAGTTCTTTTTATTTGGTAATCGTTTTATTTACGCAGCATTGGCAGCTATGGTATTGTTCGGCCTTTCTTCCTGTTACGCCGTCCGGGCATATAAATTTCGTAAACTGGAACTGCTGGATCATGAGCGGATGCCTTTTGTGAATGTCGCTGCTTCCACCAAACCCTTCAATTATATCGGCGGCGATACAATGGGTTATGCTGCCACTAAATTGTGGTTAGACAGTAATTTGACCAACACACAAACTGCCGCTTTTTTAGTGATCAAAAATGATTCTGTCGTGTATGAAAAATATGTTGATCCATATAACAGAAAAACGTTGTTGCCATCTTTTTCTGTT
>CAXTPJ010000241.1:0-5627 GCA_964245855.1 uncultured Ferruginibacter sp.
CGTTATCTCTTCTAAAAAAGGAATCAACCTGCCCGACACAAAAATATCATTGCCCGCACTTACGGAAAAAGACCTGGCCGACCTGGAATTCATCATTGAACAGAAGCTTGACTGGGTAGCGCTTTCTTTTGTGCGTCATGTCAACGATATCAACGAATTAAAAAGAAGGATCAAAGAAAAGAATTCCACTGCAAAAGTGATCTCGAAAATTGAAATGCCGGAAGCGTTGAAAAACATCCGTGACATTATCATTCAAAGCGATGGTATCATGATTGCCCGTGGTGATTTGGGTGTGGAAGTGCCGATTGAAAAAGTACCGTTGATCCAGAAAGATATTATCCTGAAATGTATGCACCGTGCCAAACCGGTTATCGTTGCTACGCAGATGATGGAAAGTATGATGGAGCGTACCAAACCCAACCGCAGTGAGGTAACAGACGTTGCCAATGCCGTATTGGAAGGTGCAGATGCAGTAATGTTGAGTGGTGAAACGGCCATGGGTGATTACCCTACCCTTGTTGTAGAAACCATGAGCAAGATTATTTTAGAGGTGGAAAGAAGTGCTTACGAATATGACAGGGATGATATTCTTACACCACAGCCGCACTCTCCTTCTTTGCTAAGCGATGCGTTGTGTTCAAGCGCCTGTAAACTGGCGAACGATGTAAATGCAGATGCCCTGGTGGGTATGACTCAAAGTGGTTATACTGCCTTTATGTTGAGCAGCTATCGTCCAAAAGCGCCATTGTATATTTTCAGTAAAGAAAGAAGTTTGATCAACCAGTTGAGTTTAAGCTGGGGTGTAAGGGCGATTTATTATGCTGAAGAAGAAAGCCTGGATGATATCTTCTTCGACCAGATCAATATACTGAAAGAAAGAGGATTTGTTCAACCGGGTAACATTGTTGTAAACACTGGCAGCACGCCGATTGACAAACATTTACCAACCAATATTATCAAGGTTTCTACAGTAGAATAATATTTAAAAATTTAATTGCTAAAAAAGGATAAATGCTTCAATCATTTATCCTTTTTTATTTTGCTGCATCCATCTTTGTGGCTTTGCTAATAAAATACCTTCTTCTTATCTTGTAAAAAAAATAAGCATGGCGAATGATATTAAGTGCCCCAATTGCGGGCATGTATTTGATGTAGAAAATGTACTGGCGGCAGATATTGAACAGAAATATCAACAACAGTTTCAAGACAAATTGAATCAATCGCTTCTAAGCATTGAAGAAGATAAAAAGAAGCTGGTGGAAAGCCAGCAAAAGTTTGAAGAAACAAAGAAAAGGGAGAATGAAATTTTCGCCCAAAAATTGCAGCAGGAAAAGCTGAAGATGGAGACTGATATCAACGAGCAACTAAGAAAGAGCATTTCATCTGATTTTGAAAACAAACTGCGTTTGCTTGAAAATAACAATAAAGACAATGAAGAAAAGCTAAAGGAAGCAAGAAAAAAAGAGCTGGACTTTTTACAAAAAGAACAGGTACTCAAAAATAAAGAAGCAGAGCTGGAAATTACGCTGCAAAAAAAATTGCAGGAAGAGAGGATCAACTTATCGGAGCAGATACGCAACCAGGAAATTGAAAAAAACCAGTTGAAAGAAACGGAATTCCAACTAAAACTAAAAGCGCTGGAAGTACAACTGGATGAGCAAAAGAAACTGGCTGATGAAATGAAACGCAGGGCTGAGCAGGGTTCTATGCAGCGCCAGGGCGAAGTACAGGAATTACTACTGGAAGATATACTGAAAGAAATTTTCCCGTTTGATTTAATTGAAGAAGTAGGGAAAGGCGTGGAAGGCGCAGACTGTATACAAGTTGTACGCAACAACAGCGGCAAAGAATGTGGCCGCATTATTTATGAAAGCAAACGCACCAAAACCTGGAGCAACAGTTGGATAGACAAACTAAAAGCGGATAAGCGTAACCGTGGTGCCGATGTGGCTATTTTGGTGACACAGGTATTTCCAAAAGATATGGAACGCTTTGGTGAGAAAGATGGTATTTGGCTTTGCAATTTTACTGAAGTGAGAAGTGTAGCTTACCTGTTGCGCAACGGCATTATTCAATTATACGATGCACAAAAGAGCCAGGAAAACAAAGGTGATAAAATGCAGATGCTGTACGATTATTTAACCGGCAATGAATTCCGTGGACAAATGGAGGCAATCGTTGAAGGCTTTATGTCTATTAAAAATGGCATTGGCAAAGAACGCTTGCAAATGGAAAAGATCTGGAAAGAAAGAGAGAAGCAATTAGAGAAAGTATTGCTCAGCACCAGCGGTTTATATGGCTCTGTAAAAGGCATTGCAGGTGCCGGCGTAAGAGATATTCCATTGCTGGATGGAACGGATGAAGATGATGCGATTAAGAACTAACGATTGTATTATACTTTGAAAAACATGGTATCTGTTGGTGGAGAATAAAATCATCAAAATAAGTAGTGCAAATCTTCTGTAGTGAATGAACAATAATCAACCGGGCACAAAACCGCATTATAAAATACTGGATGGTTTACGAGGCGTTGCCGCTATCATCGTTGTGTTCTTCCATCTTGCCGAACCACTTGCCAGCAGCCACCTCGATAATGTTGTAAACCATGGTTACCTCGCAGTTGATTTTTTCTTTCTCCTCTCCGGTTTTGTGATTGGTTATGCATACGATGATCGATGGAACAAATTAACTATTGGCAGTTTCATGCGGCGCCGGTTCGAGCGGTTACAGCCGCTGGTTATACTGGGTATGACGCTCGGTGCCATTGGTTTCTATTTTACCGACTCAACTATTTGGCCATTGATTCATACCGTTCCTGTCTGGAAATTGATTGTTGTGATGTTGATTGGTTATACCATTTTACCGATACCACTTTCCATGGATATCCGGGGCTGGCAGGAGATGCACCCTTTAAACAGTGTGGGCTGGTCATTGTTCTTCGAATATATCGCCAACATACTTTATGCCCTGGGATTAAGAAAATTATCAAATAAAATGCTGGCTGTTTTTGTAGTGTTGGCAGGTATTGTATTGTTACATTTTACTGTTACCAATCCCAACGGTGACATTACAGGTGGCTGGACACTCAATGCTGAACACATGCGTGTAGGGATAACCCGGACAATATTTCCTTTTTTTGCCGGCCTGCTTTTATCAAGGGTAATAAAGCCTTCTCAAATTAAACATGCTTTTGTATGGTGCAGCCTGTTGGTTACAGTTGTTCTTTTGATGCCAAGAATTGGTGGTGCAGAAAATGGTTGGTTGAATGGTTTATACGAAGCCCTTTGCATCATTGTTATCTTTCCATTAATCGTGTACATCGGTGCAAGTGGTATGGTGCATAGCAAAACGGAAGATAAAATTTGCACTTTCTTTGGTGAGCTTTCTTATCCCTTATACATCACGCATTATGTACTTGTTTATTTTTATGTAGCATGGATAAGCAACCACAGCGGTATTACATTACAGCAGGCATGGCCGTTTGCATTGCTTACTTTTTCAGGAGCTATTGTGCTGGCTTATCTCAGCTTAAAATTGTATGATGAACCTGTAAGGGCCTGGCTTCGCAAAAAGCGGAAGTAACGCTTTATATTTTCTCCATTTTTATTTTCATGAACTGATAACCCATGAAATGGCATTGT
The DNA here is from genome assembly GCA_964245855.1 of uncultured Ferruginibacter sp. Lineage (GTDB taxonomy): Bacteria > Bacteroidota > Bacteroidia > Chitinophagales > Chitinophagaceae > Ferruginibacter. The sequence goes on from CAXTPJ010000241.1 coordinate 3,642, forward strand.
CTTCAAAAAAGAAAAAATATACCAGCAGGTCTACTGGCTGGGCTTTTGTAATGCTGCAATGGGCAATGCCGCCGTTATCGTTAAGTACAATGTTATCAATGTGCAGGTGTTCAATAAAATCCACTTCGCCATCGCCGTACCATTTGTACAATGATTCTTTGATGCTCCAGGTGGTAGTTAGCAATTTGGTATAAAAAGAAGGATGCCCTTTCAATAATTGTTCAATTACCCCCTGTTCCAAAGGCGATAAAAATTTATGTTTTACCCGTTCTACTTTGTTGGTGATAAGTTCCACATCAACCCCTACCCTGCTTTGGCTGCTTACCATTACTGCTGCATACATTCCGCAATGAGAAATGCTGAAATGATACACTTCATTTTCTAAAAAAGGTTTTCGGGTATGGGCAATTTTGATGAGTTCGTACGGAAAATCGGGAAACAATTCTTTAAGTAAAAATCTGCCGGCCAAATGTTGTAAGCGTTTGTTGGGATGTGTGATTTCCCTTTGCAAAGGCACTGCATTGATGAAAAAACTTTCCGGTTCTGTAATGTGCCAAACACCCAGCCTGGTATCGGGGTTAATATTTTGTTGATAAACCAGTGGCATAAAACCGGGTTAGATTTGAGATTTTAAAATTAAATAACCAAATTAGCAACGGGCAATCAACTAAATTGCCGGATTATATTTTTCATTTAACAGGCAGCAAATTAAAACTTAAAAATGATACTGAGCGATACCAGGATTTTAGAAGAAATAGCCAAAGGAACGATTGTGATAACGCCATATAAAAGAGACCAGTTAGGAAGTAATAGTTATGATGTGCACCTGGGAAAATATTTGGCAACCTATAAAGATGCTGAACTGGATGCAAAGAAACACAATGAAATTATCCACTTCGAAATTCCGGAAGAAGGATACTTGTTACTGCCGTCGGTTTTTTATTTGGGCGTTACAGATGAATACACCGAAACACATGCTCATGTGGCTTTTTTAGAAGGCAAATCTTCTACCGGCCGCCTGGGCATTGATATTCATGCAACAGCGGGTAAAGGAGATGTTGGTTTTTGCGGTAACTGGACGCTTGAAATCTCTGTAAAACAACCGGTGAAAGTGTATGCAGGTATGCCCATCGGCCAGCTCATTTATTTTCCTGTTGATGGCGAAATTGAAGTAAAATACAACCAGAAAAAAAATGCCAAATACAGTGGTCAAATCAACCGGCCGGTGGAAAGTATGATGTGGAAGAACCAGTTTTAGATTTGAAATTTGTACAGGTGTGTGGAATGAGGTTGTTGAAGATGGTTGAATGTTGTTGAAGGGCTTCCAAATATGTAATATAGATTTTGTTACCCGCTGCAGGAACACTTTGAATTTTATTGGCCCGTCCGAATGGCATGGCCGGGCGGACGTCGCACGCTTGCACTTTAGTTTTTCTATTCAACTTTTTTATCCCCTGTTTGAAGGCTATTTGTTTACAGATATCCTCCATAATAATGCAATGATGCATCACGAATCAATCTGCGGTCAGCAGCTCCAACTGTGGTAAAGCAGCTTCCCAAACCAATATGATCTCGTTCATATTAACCAATTGATCTGCATGAAACCGGCCATCTTTAAAGGCAAAATCAATGGCCTTGCAATAACTTTCCAATTGAGGTAACCCGGCAATGGTAATTACCGGTTTTAGCGAATGTGCTGTGTTACGAATACCCGGGGCATCGTGTTGTTGCCATGCCTGCTGCAATTCTTCCATCATACTTTGTATGCTGATGATGGCCTGCTTCAGCAATGCTTTCTCAAATGCTTTATCGGAATCGCTAACGGAGTGTAAATAACTAAAATCTAATGTAACGGCAACAGCGTTTTGCATGGGGCAAGGTTTACAGATTAATATAAAGTATGTTAATAAAAACAACTTTTATATTATTTTAACCCGTTGGCGGAGTTAATCTGCTAGTGTATGCTTTACTCTTCCGACGGGCTTA